>DASQIP010000056.1:0-13119 GCA_035631515.1 Steroidobacteraceae bacterium | reverse complement strand
CGCGCCGCTGGTCGAGGAGGCGGTCGCCACCATCGGCGCGCTGGCGCTGAAGAACGGCAACGAAATCATCGTGCACTGTCCGCCGGATATCGGCGCGATGCACGCCGATCAGACGCGCATACGCCAGGCGCTGCTGAATCTGCTGAGCAACGCCAACAAGTTCACCGAGCGCGGGTGTGTGACGGTCGACGTCGCCCGCGTGACCAACGGCGGTGCCGAAGAGATCACGATGGCGGTCCGGGACACCGGCATCGGCATGTCGGCCGAACAGGTGAGCCGGCTGTTCCAGGAGTTCGTGCAGGCGGACCCGTCGACCACGCGCAAGTACGGCGGCACCGGGCTGGGCCTGGCGATCAGCCGCCGTTTCTGCCAGATGATGGGTGGCGACATCAGCGTCGCCAGCGAGCTGGGGCGAGGATCGGCCTTCACGATGCGCCTGCCCGCCCGCATCGAGGCGGTCCAGGCGCCGACCCCGCGCCGCCGGGTACGCCCCGAGCGGCCGGCGGGGAAGCCGGTCAAGGGCTCGCTGATCCTGGTGATCGATGACGACCAGACGGTGTGCGAAGTGATGGCGCGCTATCTGGAGCGCGAGGGATTCGTGGTGCGCACCGCGACCGGAGGTCGGGAAGGCCTGCAACTGGCGCGCGAGCTGCATCCGGCGGCGATCACGCTCGACATCAACATGCCGGACCTGGACGGCTGGACCGTGCTGGCGGCGTTGAAGGGCGATCCGCAGCTGGCGGACATTCCGGTCGTGCTGGTCACCATCGAGGACAACCGCAGCCGCGGCTACTCCCTCGGCGCGACCGAGTACATGACCAAGCCGATCGACCGCGACCGGCTCATCAGTCTGCTGCAGGGCATCAGTGGCCCGGTGGCGCGCAAGGTGCTGCTGGTCGACGACGACGAGATCATGCGCGAGAGCATGCGGCGCGTGCTGGAGCAGGAGAAATGGGAGGTCGCCGGGGCGGGCAATGGGCGGGTCGCGCTCGAGCGGCTGCGCGAAGCGTGTCCCGACGCAATCGTGCTCGACCTGATGATGCCGGAGATGGACGGCTTCGAATTCCTGGTGGAGCTGCGCCAGCGGGCCGAGTGGCGCGACATTCCGGTCCTGGTGCTGACGGCCAAGGACCTGAGCGTCGAAGATCAGAAGCAGCTCAACGGCTACGTCGAGCGGGTGATGCGCAAGAGCGCCTCCGAGCTCGGCGAGCTGCTGCGTGAACTGGCTCGAATGCTGCCGCGCTCGATCGAGCGGGGTCAGCAGGCGAAGATGAAGGAGATTGTCGCGTGAAAATCCTGTACGTGGAGGACAATGAGGACAACATCTACGTGCTGGAAAGCCGTCTTACCCGCCAGGGGTATACCGTGGTGATTGCCCGCGACGGCGCGAGCGGCGTGCAGCTCGCCGCCAGCGAGCGCCCGGACCTGATCCTCATGGATCTGAGCCTGCCGGTGCTCGATGGCTGGGAGGCGACCCGCCGGATCAAGGCGGCGCAGCAGACCAGCCACATCCCGGTGATCGCCCTGACGGCAAACGCCATGACCGGCGACCGGGAAAAGGCCCTGGCGGCGGGTTGCGACGACTTCGATACCAAGCCGATCGTGCTGCCGCGCCTGGTCGAGAAGATACGGGCGCTGGCGGCGGCACGCGGCGCAATGTAGCCCTGGGGTGATCCGTCGGACAAATTCGCGCCTCGGCCCGGCTTGCGGATCGGCAGGCAGACGGGCCGTTACGCCTGGGAGCGGCGCATGAAGAAAATTCTGTTGATCGAGGACAACGAGCTGAACCGCGACATGTTGTCGCGGCGCCTGCACAAGCGGGGCTACGAGGTCGTGATGGCGGTCGACGGCGAAACGGGCGTTGCGATGGCCCGCACTGAAGCCCCGGCGCTGATCCTGATGGACGTGAGTCTGCCGGGAATCGACGGCTGGGAGGCGACGCGGCAGCTGAAGGCCGCGCCGGAGACCCGGCACATTCCGATCGTGGCGCTCACCGCGTACGTGACTCCCGGTGACCGCGAAAAGGCCCGGGTGGCCGGCTGCGACGAGTTTGACACCAAGCCGATCGAGTTACCGCGGCTGCTGGGCAAGATCGAGTCGCTGCTCAAGCCCGGGCACGGTGCGTGAGCGGCGATCGCGCACTGCTGAGTCATCTGCGGCACGAGCTGCACACTCCGCTCAACCACATCATCGGTTACAGCGAGATGCTGCTGGAGAGCGCCGCGGAGGGCAGCATTGCCGGCATGGAGCCGAGGCTGCGCGAGCTGCACCAGCAGGCGCAGCAGTTGATGATTCTGGTCGACGAGGTGCTGGGACGGACGCGCAAGGACAATGAGGTCGATCTGCGCCGCCTGAGCGCCGAGGCGTCCGCGCCCATCAGCGCCATCAGCGCCGCCGCCGATGAGCTCAAGGCGCAGGCGCTGCAGATGGGCGCCGCGGAGGTGGGTCAGGATCTCGAGCGCATTGCGAGCGCGGCGCAGACCCTGCACACCATGATCGCGGACGGAGTGAGCGCCGCTCCCGCGCCGGCGCCGGTCGAGGCCGATACCGCGCTGCTCCCGCTCGTGCCGCTGCGCGCGGCCGAGACCGGCAACATCCTGGTGGTCGACGACAACGCCGCGAACCGCGAAATGCTGAGCCGGCGCCTGGCGCGGGCGGGACACCGCGTGCAGGTGGTGGCCAACGGCCGGGAGGCGCTCGCGCTGCTGCAGCAGCAGCCCATCGATCTGGTGCTGCTCGACGTGCTCATGCCGCAGATGAGCGGCTACGAAGTGCTGCAGCGCCTCACCGCCGACGAGGCGCTGCGGGAGATTCCGGTTGTCATGATATCGGCGCTGGATGAAATGGATAGCGTAGTGCGCTGCATCGAACTGGGGGCGCAGGACTATCTGCCCAAGCCTTTCGATCCGGTGCTGCTGCGGGCCCGCATCGGCGCGTGCCTGGAAAAGAAGCGCTTGCGCGACCGCGAAGCGATGCATTTGCGCGAGTTGGCCGAGTGGAACCAGAAGCTCGAGCTGCGCGTCAAGGAGCAGGTGGCGCTGCTCGAGCGCCTCGGGCGGCTCAAGCGCTTCTTTTCGCCGCAGCTCGCGGAGCTCATCGTAGCGGGCGGCGCGGACGATCCCCTGGCGACCCACCGCCGCGACCTCACCGTGTGCTTTCTCGACCTGCGCGGCTTCACCGCGTTTGCCGAAAGTGTCGAGCCCGAGGAAGTGATGGGAGTGCTGCGCGAGTACCACGCCGAGATGGGCCGGCTCATCATCGAGCACGAAGGCACCCTGGAGCGCTTCACCGGGGATGGCATGATGGTCTTTTTCAACGACCCGGTGCCGGTACCGAATGCCGCGGAGCGCACGGTGCGCATGGCCCTCGCGATGCGTGCGCGAGTCGCCCAGATGATCCTCGCCTGGCGCCGCCTCGGGTACGAGCTGGAACTCGGCATTGGAATCGCTCAGGGCTATGCCACGATCGGGGCGATCGGCTACGAGGGACGCTGGGATTACGGGGCGATCGGCACGGTGACGAATCTCGCGGCGCGCCTGTGTGGCGAGGCCAAGCCCGAGCAGATTCTGGTCTCCAAGCGACTGCTGGCCGCGACCGGGGATCTGTTCGAGGTGGAATCGGTCGGCGAGCTGGTTCTCAAGGGCCTGCACCGTCCGGTGAGCGCCTACAATGTCCTGCGCGCCAGAGAGTGACGGCAGCCATGGCCACCGAGATGTTCAGCCCGGAACTCGAGCTCTTCAACGACAGCCTGGCGCGCTGTCTGCGCGGCGGTCAGTTCTTCCAGCGCTTCTACGAGCTGTTTCTCGCATCCTCACCCGAGGTGCGGGAGAAGTTTCGCGGCACCGATTTCCGCAGACAACGCCGCATGCTGCAGACCTCGTTCTACATGCTGGTGGAGTACGTAGCCCTCGGGTGGCCGGAGTGCGAGGCCTATCTCGAGCGAATTGCGGGGGCGCACGGCAGACGCGGCCGCAATATTCCTCCGCACCTGTACGATCTGTGGCTCGATTGCCTGCTGCATGTCGTGCAGGAATGCGACCCCCTGTGCTCGCCGGAAATCGAGACGGCCTGGCGCTACGTGATGAGCGCCGGCATCGACTTCGTAAAGGCGCGCTACGACCGTGCGGGCGCGGGCTAGCTTGCCAATCCGACGCGGCGCAGCATCGCTGCGAAGCGCGGATCGGCGCGCAGGTCGTCGTAGCGAGCGTCGACCTTGAGGTGGGTGAGTTTCGCGCTCCTGTTGGCATAGGATTTCTCCAGCCAGCCGAAGGCGCCCTCGAGGTCCCCCGCCCGCGCGCACAGGGCGGCCAGTTCATCCGCGTCCGCTGGCTCACGGGCTTGCAGAGCGCGGATGCGGGATTGCAGGAAGCCGTGCCAGGAATCCCTGGCGAAGGCGTCTTTGAAGGCATCCACCTGCGTGGGCGGGTCGCCGTCCAGCAGACTCTGGCTTGCATAGGCAGCCACCGCTTCCGCGTATGAGCCCCGATTGGCGTGGGCTTCAAACAGGAAGTGGTGGGTATCGGCAAAGTTACCGCCCAGCGTCAGCGTCTTGTGCAGTTGTGCGATGGCTTCGTCGTGGCGGCGGGCCGAATTCAGCTGGATCCCGAGCGCCAGATTGGCCACCTGCGACAGGGGATCGAGCTCGACCGCGCGCCGGCCTTCCGCCAGTCCTTCCTCGAACCGGCCCAGATTGACGAGCAGCTCGCCGTAGCGCTGGTGCGGCACCGGAGAGTTGGGGTCGAGCTCGATCGCCCGCCGCAAGTGATGTTCCGCCGCCTGCCAGTCGAACTCGAAGATCCCGAGTATCAGCCCGAGCGATGCGTGCGCCTCCGCCGAGCCATCATCGAGCGCCAGCGCCTTCAATACCGCCGCCTTCGCCTGCGGCATGGTCACGGTCGCCTGTGACAGGCGGTCGTACACGGGCAGCAGACTGTAGCAATCGGCCAGCCCGGTGAACGCCAATGGGTAACCCGGGTCCAGCTCGATGGCTTGCTGAAAGAAACTGATGGCTCTTCTGAATTCCTCCGGCGACCTTCGATTCCAGTGAAAGTGGCCGCGCAGGTAGAGTTGATAGGCTTCAGGACTCACCGCGGCGCTGCGCGACTGCGGCACGCCGCCGAGCAGCGCGACGCTCAGTGAGCGCACCACCGAGGCGGCGATTTCATCCTGCACCTTGAAGATATCGTCGAGCGTGCGATCGAAGCTCTGCGACCAGAGGTGAAAGCCGGTCTCGGCCCTGATGAGCTGAACCGTGATACGCACCGCATTCCCGGATTTGCGGACGCTGCCTTCCAGTACGTGAGCGACGTTCAGCGCCTGCGCGATATCGGCGATGGTCGCCTGCTTGCCCTTGAAGTAGAAGCAGGAGGTGCGGGCGGGCACGCGCAGCTGCGGCACCCGGGTAAGGACTCCAATCAGCTCCTCCGTCAGGCCGTCGGAGAAGTACTCCTGATCGCGGTGCTGGCTCAAGTCCAGGAATGGCAGTACGGCGATCGACTTCTCTGCAACCGTGCCCGGGGCGGGGCCGGCCGCCGGCCCCGCCGGGCGTCTCGGTCTGGCCGTGCTGCCGTGTCCACCCGCTGCGGCCGCCGCGTGCTCGCCCTGCCGCAGCAGGCCTGACACCTGCGCGACGAAATCGGGTGGGCTCTCCCCGCCCTTCAGCCACGTCCACTGTACTTCGTGGAACTTGTCGGGAACCCGGGCGTCGGCTTCATCGGTGCCGTCGATCACGACCGGCAGCAGGAAAGTCTTCTCCGCGGCCATCAGGTGCGAGCGATCGACCGCGAGCTTCCATTCGAGCCGGAAGTAGCCTTCCACGCGGGCGCGCGAATTCGCCGAGATGATCGGGACGAACAGGGCACAGGTCCTGATCTGCCTGCGGATCGCGGCATCCCAGGCCGCGCCGCCGCGCAGTTCATTCTGGTCGAACCACACCTCGATGCCGGCGCTGCGCAGGGCGGAGCAGATGCGCGCCGCCGCTTCGACATCCTCCGAGGCGTAGCTGAGGAAGACGGCGCGCTGCCCGTCCGAGGTGGAAGCGGGATCGCCCCAACGCTCAGATTCGTCGCTCACGGCGTGCTTCGAGGTGGGAGATTTAGGGCCGCAGAATGAACCACCCTAATTGATTGCGCAAACCCTCAGGTCCGCACAGCCCGCAGGCTATTGCTTCGAGACCACCAGCACGTCGGAGGCGGGGGTCGTCACGTAGCTGCAGGCCCCGGGAGTGCGCCGCACATAGGCGAGCGCTTCGGCGTCACTGCCGGCCACCAGGGGGGGATTGATACCGTCGCGGAAGGATTTCTTGGTCCAGGCAGTGGAGTACTTGGCGGCGTTCATCTGCAGGACTTTTTCCAGAAACGCCGACTGCGCCACGCTGTTGTCGACGGGCACGAGCTTCACCGCGCCGGAGAACTGCTTCTCGCCGAGAAACAGATCGCGCACGTCGGCGGCGCTGATCGGCACCCGCGCGTTACAAATGACATAGAGGTCGGCGGCCTGCGCGCGCGCGCCGCCGGCGGCCAGCAGCACGGCGAGCAGCAGCCGGGCTGCAGGTCTTGGCGTGGCCGGGGTGCGCTGGCGGCTCATCAGAAGCGGATCGCGTACTGCAGCAGAATTTCGTCGAAGCTGCTGATGATGCGGTCGGTGAAGTGCGTCTCGGCGATCTCCATCTTGAGGGCCGACACCAGATCGACGTCGAATCGTACCCCGAGCGAGTCGCGGTAGTACGACTGGCCGGTTTGCTGCGCGGCGAAGTAGTTATCGGACTGCTGAAAGGAGCCGCGCTCATAGCGCGCGTAGGGTATGAAACGGCCGCCGCGGTAGCCGAACTGCGCGAAGCCGGCGTCGCTGTGATGCGAGCCGGTGTGGCCGGTCAGATCGCTGTTGGTGAAGACGTGGAACTCGGCGATGTTCTCCCACGAGTCCGTGTCGTAAACCGAGTACACGCCGTAGCTCCTGACCTGCGTGAAGTATGCCGGCGTCACGTCCACATCGGCGATGCGCGTCTGGAAGGCGTCCACGCCGATCTTCAGGCCGTCCAGGCGGCCGCCGAACAGCACACCGAGATTGCCGCCGTAGATGGCGCCGCCGCGCTTGTTGCCGGCGTTGTTCATGTCGAGCTGTCCGCCGGTGATGCGCTGGCCGTTACCGAGGTACAGGTCATACGTCAGCTTCGTCTCGCCGCCGACACGCTCCGAGCCGGTGAGCCACATGCCGACGGTGTGCGCCGGCATGATGCCGCCGTGGTCTTCGAACTCGATGAAGCGCGGGCGCCGCAGTGAAGTAGCGATCTGCTGGCCGTGGTGGAAGGCGGTGTTGTAGTAACCGTAGGGCGTGTGGAAGCGCCCGATCCACAGGGTAGCGGAGTCACCGAACTGGTAGCCGATCTGCGCGCGCTCCAGGTCGACGCCCACCTGGCCGTCCTGGGCGACTTCGAAGTTGAGCTCGAACAGCGCACGGGTGTTGGTGCCCAGGCGCGGCGTGAGGAAAAAGTCCAGCTCGGCGATGTCGGCCCCCTGGTACTGGGGAAACTCGGCGTTGTGGTTGCCGATGCCGACATCCGCAAAGCCGTGCATCGCCATGCCGCGATCCTCGGCATGGCCGGCGTTGGCCGCCATCTGATCGACCGTCTGCTCGAGCTGCGTCAGGCGCTGCGCGGTTTCGGGCGGCAGGGCGGCTGCCGGGGTCGGTGGCGGCGCGCCGCCGGTGGCGGCCGCCGCGGCGCCGGCCGGGGCCGGAGCGTTGGCGCCCGGTGTGGCGGGTGGCTGTTGGGCGATCTTGGCTTCCAGCTCGTGCACGCGTGCCGCGAGCTCGCGGATGAGCTGCAGGCTCTGATCGAGCTTCTGTTCGAGCACGGCAATGCGGTCGTTGTCGTCGGCCGCCGCCTGTGTGACCAGCGCATGACCGAGCCCCGCCACGAGCAGCGCGCTGCTCCACCGGCGCGCGAACTGGCGGCGCGGCCTCCTGATGCTATTCATTGACCTCCTCCGCTGCGCTGCGCAATCCCGCCGTTCTCATCACTTGCCACCAGTGCGCCGCGTGCGTCGAACGAGACGATGCGCGAGCCGTGCATGACGTGCTGGTCGTATTTCCAGAAGCCGAATCCCAGCTGCCGCGCGAGCTGCTCCACCGCCGCGCGTGTGCCGACCAGGAAATGCCAGTTGTCGCGCGTGAGGTGGCGCGTCAGGCGGTACCGATGCCAGGCGGCCGGGTCGTCGCTTTCCGGGTCGTAGCCGATGACCAGGAACTCGACGCTCGTGCCACGGCGGTCGTAATCCTGCTGCATCTGCCGCAGACGGGTCATGGTGGTCGGGCAGACACGGTGACAGGTGGCGTACGCCATGGTGAGCACGACGGCGCGTCCCTGCAGGGCGTGCAGGTCAAACGCCTGGCCGCGATCATCGATCCACGCTGCGGGCAGTTCGCTCAGGTGTGCCGCCGCGGCGGGGTGCGGCAGGACGGTGCCGAGCAGTGCGAGTGTCACGAGCAGCGCCGCGCCGGCAGCGGGCGCCGGCGCGCGTCGCCGCGGTGCGGACTGTGACGGAAGGGACTGACTCAAAGTCGTCCGCCAACGCGACCGGCATCGCATCCGAACAGCGCGCGAAGCAGAAGACCAACCCCCAGTTGGGCGAAGATCCCAACCTGACGAAGTATAACTACAGGCTGCGGCTATCGCTATCCGGGAGATTGACGCCGGGCAACATGCGCCGCGCCGCAGTTGCTGACAGCTGACATGACATGCAACACCGGGTTGCAAGGCACCGGTTGTTGCAACGCGGAATCTAGGCCGCCGCGGCGAGGACGTGCGGCGTGCGCCGCGGCAGCCCGGCGCGGGTCACTGCGAGCGCGCCGCGAGCGCGCACAAATGGCAACGCGGGTCGCGCACCAGGAAGCGCTCGGTCACGACGAGGCCGCCACAGCCGGCGCAGCCGCCGAGCCGCAGCTGATCGCCGCGGCTCAGCGCGTTCGCGAGGAACACGGCGTGCTCGAAGGAGATCTGCGCGGCGGGCACCAGGGCGCAATAGGCCTCGAAGGCGGCGCACAACAGCGCTCCGCGCGTCAGCCCGGGGAGCGCCGCCGCGGCGGGGCCCGGGCCCTGCACCGGGATCACGCCGAGCAGCGACAGCATGCTGGCCAGCACCGCGCTCTCGAGCTGCAGCTGCTGCGAGCGCGTGAAGTACGCGATGCTGTGCGGCGACTTGCCGCGGTGGCGCGGCAACTGGCGGCGCGCCTGGCTCGTGTAGGAGCGGTACAGCTTTCGGATGCGGTCGTCGGAAAGCCCCGTCCAGGCGCGGATCGTCTGGGTGCGCGCCTCGTGGCCCAGGAAGCGCAGCGCCAGCTCCATTCGCAGCCGCTCGCGGCTGTAGCGGTGGTCGGAAATACGCATGGGCAGATTTTTGGGAAAAATATACCAAAACTCAATAACTGAAATTTGGTAGAAAATTCCCAAATTGCATCTGGCGCCCGCACGCCGCTCGGCTACCATGTGCACCAGAGCGGGGGAGGGAAGGCGCGCCATGCTGTTGCAATGCGGGATGGACGGCGAGGCGGGCGAGGACCCGCGGCGTGCCGCGTGGCTCGGGCCCGCGACACTCGAGTCGCTCGCCGAGCTGAACGAGATGGGCCTGGCGCTGCTCGCCGAGCAGGCCGCGGCCCCGGCGGGGCCGCCGGTGGCGCTGCTGCGCGAGGTGGGAGTGCTCTGGCGCACGCTCGACCGGGACGCGCGGCGGCGGGCCGCCGCCGTGCCCTACCTGCTGCTCGATGGGGGTTTTGGCGACCGCGAGCGCTGGCGGCGGGGGGCGGCGCGCGAGGTTGCGGACCCGGCCCGCGGCCCCGGTCCGGCCTTCTTCACGGTGCCCGGCACGATCGAGGTCGCACGCCTGGCTTTCACCTATGCCTGGCACCTGGCGCGCGCCGAGGGCGCGGCGGCGCGGCTGCTGCTCGGGATGCCGTCCGGCTGCGCCACTCTCATCGCGGGCTGCACACTGCGCCACATGCACACCCTGGCCGAGCGGCACCCGGAGTGGCTGCGTCCGCGCTGGCCGGCGCAGGCGCTGCTGTGGCGCGAGCTGCTGCTCGCCGCCGGCTCGGGCGAGCCGCGCGCGCTCACGCGTGCCCGCCTGCACGGGCTCACGATGCTGGCCGCCGAAGCCCGCCGCGCGGCCGGGCGCGCGCCGCCTACTTCGCCAGCTGGAACAACGTCGACGGCACCCAGCCCTCGTTCCCCAGCTCGTCCGTGACCTTCCACCAGATCCCGTTCTTCTCGCCGCTCGGATAGAGCGTCATGCCGGGATCGAGATCACGCACGACCTTCGACTTGATGCTCGCGTCGGTATACATCTTGCCGGGCTTCGCCATGGTCACCGACTGCGAGACGTTGTCGGCCTTGGCGTTGAGGCTCATGCCTTTGATGTCGTTCACCAGCTTGGTGTAGGAGTCGAGGTAGGCCATGGTCACCACCTGGCCGATCTCGGTGTTGGCGTAGCTGCTCGCGCCCGCGGCGGCAAAGCCGCCGAAGAACGCACCGCCGCCGGCACCCCAGCCGAGATCGGTCTTCTTGGCATGTCCCTGCTCGAGCGCCACCTGCTCGGTGGAGCGCACGTCGGTGAGCGTCAGCACCACGTCGGCGGTCTTGCTCTTCAGGCTGATACCGCCCACCACGGCGCCGGCCACGCCGCCTATCATGCCGCCCAGCAGGCCGCCGATCTTGCTGCCGCCGGAGTTGGCGTTCTTGGTGACCACGTCCGGCACCAGCACATAGTCGGCCGCCTTCATCTGGCCCTTGCCGATGTTCGAGCCGCCGCGCATCTCGCCCGAGCTGGCGAGCGCACGCTCCTTCTCCGCGGCCGCGAGTCCCTTGCCGCGGTCGAGGAGCGTGAAGCACTTCGACTGCGACACGAACACCTTGATCAGGGCCTCGGGGGATTCGAGGTTGTAGGCGAGCCACCACTTGTTCTCGGGCTCGGTGACCGCGAGCGTGCCGATCTTCTTGTCGCAGGTCGGGATCTGGGGCGGCGGCTGATCGGCTGCCGACGCGAGCGCGCTTAGCGCGAGTCCTGAGAGCGTGAGCGAGGCGAGGAACGGAATCCTGAGCGTTGAGCGCGTCATCGTGGTCATCTCCCCCTGTTGTTGTTCGCAGACTGGCGCCGTATGCCGTCCGTGCGTCTGCCTAGTCTAGTCTCGAAGCTGCGTCAGGGCATGGGTGGCGGGGCGGCGGGCGCTGCCCCAGGATATAGCCGATTGTAAGGCCAAGCCGGGGGCTGACCGCCATGAAACAGGCTCTGCTCGTCATCGATGTCCAGGAATCCTTCCGCCAGCGGCCTTACTTCCGCGCCGACGAGCTGCCGGCGTTCCTCGCCAACGTGCAGTCGCTTATCGACCGCAGCCGGGAACGCGGCATCGCCATCGTGCAGGTGTTTCACCGCGAGCCGGGCGACGATCGTGCGAATCCCTTCACGGCGGCTTCGGGCTTCGTGCGGCCGATGCGCGAGCTCGAGCTGCGCCCCGATGCGGTATTCCACAAGGGAGTGCACTCGGCGATGTTCGGCACCGACCCGGCCGGCGGCACGCTCGAGCAGTGGCTGCGCGCCCGCGGGATCGATGAGCTGCTGGTCACCGGCATCCGCACCGAGCAGTGCTGCGAGACCACGACGCGCCATGCCTCGGACCTCGGATTCGCGGTGCGCTACGTGACCGACGCGACGCTCACCTTCCCGATGCGTACCCGCTCGGGCCGCGAAGTCTCGGCGGCCGAGATCCGCGAGCGCACCGAGCTGGTGCTCGACGGGCGTTTCGCCCGCATCGTCACCAGCGCCGAGGCACTCGGCTGACCGCGGCGGCGCGGCGCGCCCGAGGGTCGCGGCCCCGGGGTGCGCGCCGCGTCGTCAGTGGCCGCTGTCCCTGGCGGCGAGGAACTGCACCAGCGCAATGAGCCGCTCGACCGGGCCGTGCGTGATGTCGTCGGCGATCCGGTAGCGGCCGTTGACGACGATGCAGGGCGTGCCGGGTACCTGCATGGCCATGACCTGCTCGTCGGCCGAGCGCATCTTGCCGTCGACGCTGAAGGAGTTCGCCATCGCGAGGAACTCCTCCGGCTTCACTCCGGTCCAGCGCGCGTAGGCCCTGGCCGCCTGCTCGATGGTGGGCTGCGGGCTCTTGAGCCGGTGCTGGCTGTCGAGGTTGGCGAGCTCGCCCGTCTTCCACACCGCATCGAACATCAGCTGGTGGGTGCGGTCGGCGATGCCGAGCGCCTGGGCGGCGAACCAGGCGCGCTGGTACATCGGCCAGTCCTCGGCCTTGTTGAAGGCGGCGGGCAGGTACGCGAGCTGCGCGTTGGGCGGCAGGCCCTTCTTCAGGAGCTCGATCTTCGGCTGAAAGAGGTTGCAGGCCGGACAGCCGTAGGAGAACACCTCCAGCACCTCGATCTTGCCGGGCGGAACGCTGGTGGGCTGCGGCTGAAAGAGCACGAAGTAGTCGTGGCCCTCGGTCCAGACGGGCGCGGCGCCGGCGCTGACCGTGGCGAGCGCCGCCAGCAGTGAGCAGAGCAGTGCGTAACGGGTTCTCATGAGGCGATCCTAATGCAGTCCTGGTATCAGTAGATGGCGATCTCGCTGCGGCCCGAGGAGTCGCGCGCGCCGCGGTACATGCCCTCGGTGCTGAAGTCCATGACGATCCGCCCGTCGCGGTCGACGCCGATCAGGCCGCCGTCGCCGCCGAGCCCGCGCAGAATGTCGTGCAGCAGCTCGGCGATGGCGAGCTCGAGGCTGAGGCCCCGGTACTCGACCGCGGCGCACACGTGGTGCGCGGCCACGGCGCGGATGAAGTATTCCCCGTGGCCGGTGGCCGACACCGCGCACACCCCGTTCTTGGCGTAGGTGCCGGCGCCGATGATCGGCGAGTCGCCGACGCGTCCGGGACGCTTGTTGGGCATGCCACCGGTGGAGGTCGCGGCCGCGAGATTGCCGTCGCGGTCGCGTGCCACCGCGCCGACGGTGCCGTGCGCGGGCGGCACCAGATCCGACACGCGCTCGCCGCGTTGCTCGTGCGCGAGCTGACTGAGGCGCTCGGGGGTGCGGAAGTAGAGGTTGGGCACGAGGCCGAAGCCCTCCTCGAGCGCGAACT
>DASQIP010000055.1:0-14316 GCA_035631515.1 Steroidobacteraceae bacterium | reverse complement strand
CAACCGGTGCGCCGATGACGACGCGCACCGTGCCCGGCTTCTTCATCAGTCCGCGCCGCGGCCAGTAGTGCCCGGCGTTGTGCGCGACCGGCACGATGAACCTGCCCGTCTCAGCCGCGAGCAGCGTGCCGCTCACGCCGTAGCGGCGCGTCTCGCCTACGGCCATACGCGTGCCCTCGGGGAAGATCATCACCCAGTCGCCTTCGGCGAGCCGGTCCTTGCCCTGCTCGACGACCTGCGCGACCGCCGTGTGTCCCGCCTTGCGGTCGATGGCGATCGCGTGCATCTGCCGCACGCCGATACCCACGACCGGGATCCACACCAGCTCGCGTTTGAGCACCCACACCTGGCGCGGGAACAGCACCATCATGGCGAGGGTTTCCCAGGACGAGGAATGCTTCCACAGGGCTATGTGGCAACCCTCGGGGAGCGGCTCGCCCTCGACCCGGTAGTCGAGAGCGCAGCTCCACTTCAGCACCCACAGGAGCGTCGCCGCCCAGAAGCGCGCCAGCGGAAAGCGCCGCGGAAAGGGCAGCGTGAGACAGGCGAGCACGAACACCACTGCGTAGCAGAACGTCCACGCGAAAAGAAACGCCGTGAAGAACAGCGATCCGAGCGCCTGCAGCGCCGCCGGACGCCGTCGTGCGCCCTGCGCCTCCGTTGCGCTCGCCGGGCTCAACCGGGCAGCCGCGAGAGATCCGCGACGCCGGCGAACAGCCCGCGCAGCTGCGCGAGCAGGGCGAGGCGGTTGGCGCGCAGCACCGGGTCCTCGTCCATGACCATGACCGCATCGAAGAACGCATCGACCGCCGGCCGCAGCTGCGCCAGGCGGCCGAGCGCGCCGGTGTACTCGCGCCGCGCCGTGGCCTCGGCGACCGCGTCGCGGAGCGAGCGCATCGCATCGAAGAGCCGTACCTCCTCGCTCGCGCGCAGCTGCGCCACGTCGACCTGTGCCGGAGGCGCGCCCGGCGCCTTGCGCAGGATGTTGGCGATGCGCTTGTTGGCGGCGGTGAGGCTGGCCGCCTCGGGGAGCTCGAGGAAGGTGCTGAGCGCCTTGATGCGGGCATCGAAGTCGAGGGGCGAGGCGGGCCGCGCCGCGAGCACGGCGTCGAACATCTCGCCGGTCACGGCGCCCCGGCCGCGCTGCGCCTCGGGCGGCTGCTCGAGGTAGTAGGCACGCAGCCGCTCCATCAGGAAGTCGTAGACCTCGCCGGCGATTTCCGCCGCGGGCGGCTGCGGCCTGGCCGCCGCGCCCGTGCTGCCGGCGCGCAGCCGCGCGATGTCGGCCTGCGCCGCGCTGACCGCGCGGCCGAGGCATTGCACGAGATCGAGATCGAGGCTCTTCTCGATCAGTATGCGTTGCACGGCGAGCGCCGCCCGGCGCTGCGCGAACGGGTCCTTGGCCCCGGTCGGCTTTTCGCCGATCGCGAAGCTGCCGGCGAGCGTGTCGAGCTTGTCGGCGATCGCGAGCGCGAGGCCGACGCCGGTCGCCGGCAGCTCATCGCCTGCCCCGCGCGGCAGGTAATGCTCGCGGATCGCGGCGACCACCTCGGGCGGCTCGCCGTCGGCACGCGCGTAGTAGCTGCCCATGACGCCCTGGAGCTCGGGGAACTCCCCGACCATGGCGGTGAGGAGATCGCACTTGCAGAGCTCGGCGGCGCGTCGCGCCTCATCTTCGGCTGCGCCGGTGGTGGCGGCAATCGCGCCGGCGAGCGCCCGCACCCGCCGGGTCTTGTCGCCGAGGGAGCCGAGGCGCGCCTGATAGGTCACGGCATCGAGCGCCGCCACGCGCGCCGCGAGCGGCTCGCGCCGGTCCTGCCCGAAGAAGAAGGCGGCATCCGCGAGGCGCGAACGCACCACGCGCTCGTTTCCGGCACGCACCCGGGCGGGGTCGCGGCTCGCGATGTTCGCGACCGCGATGAAGCAGGGGAGCAGGCGCCGCTCGGCGTCCTCGACCGCGAAGTAGCGCTGGTGATCCTCGAGCGTCGCGGTGAGTACTTCGCGCGGCAGCTCGAGGAAGCGCGCCTCGAATTTCCCCGCGAGCGCGACCGGCCACTCGGTGAGCGCCGTCACCTCATCGAGCAGCGCCTCGCCGATGAGCGCGCGGCCGCCGACGCCGCGGGCGAGCGCGGTCACCTCGGCGCGGATGCGCGCGCGGCGCGCGGCGAAATCGGCGAGCACGAAGCCCCGCTCGCGCAGCGTCGCCTCATAGCGGCCGGGAGCGGCGAGGGAGAGCGGCCGGGGCGCGAGGAAGCGGTGGCCGCGCGTGTCGCGGCCGCTCCTCGTGTCGAGCAGCGTCGCCGGCACGACCTCCTCTCCGTAGAGCATCACCAGCCAGTGCACCGGGCGGACGAACAGCGCCTGGCCTGCGCCCCAGTGCATGCGGCGCGGAATGGGAAGCGCATCGAGCGCCGCCTGCACGATCGCGGGCAGCAGCTCGACCGCGCGGCTCCCGGAGCGCGTGCCGCTGAAGTAGAGAAACGACCCCTTGGCCTCCTCGATGCGCTCGAGCTTCGACACCTCGGTACCGCAGCTCGCGGCGAAGGCGAGCGCGGCGCGCGTCGGCTGGCCGGCCGCATCGAAGGCCGCCGCGAGCGGCGGCCCCTTGCGCCGCAGCTGCTGCTCGGGCTGCTGCGGCGCGAGGCTCTTCACCCACGCGGCGAGCCGCCGCGGGGTGGCGAACCCGGCGAGCTCCCCGTGGGCGAGGCCCGCCTTGTCGAGCCCGGCGCCGATCGCGGCCACGAGGGCTTGGGAGAGGCCGAGGAGCGCCTTCGGCGGCAGCTCCTCGGTGCCGATCTCGAACAGGAAATCGCGCGGCCCGGTAGCGGCGCGCGCCTGGGCGCCGGCGCGCCGGCGCGCCGAGGGCTTCAGCGGCGGGCGGGGCGCGGGGCGCGCGGTGCCCGCGGCTTTCGCGGGCTTCGAGGCCCGACGCTCCTTCATGCCGCGGCCCCGGCGTCAGTGCCGGCGCGGCCCGCGGCCTTCACCTTCAGCAGCGGGAAGCCGAGCTTCTCACGGCTCTCGAGGTAGGCCCTGGCGACGCCGCTCGCGAGCGTGCGGACCCGCAGGATGTAGCGCTGGCGCTCGGTCACCGAGATGGCACGGCGCGCGTCGAGGAGGTTGAACGTGTGCGAAGCCTTCAGGACCTGCTCGTAGGCGGGCAGCGCCAGCTGCGCGGCGAGCAGCCGCTGGCACTCGCGCTCGTGGTCCTCGAAGTGCCGCTGCAGCGTCGGCACGTCGGCGTGCTCGAAGTTGTAGGCCGACTGCTCGGCCTCGTTCTGCCGGAACACGTCGCCGTAGGTCACGTTGCCCGAGGGGGCACGCGTGATGACGATGTCGTAGATGCTTTCGACACCCTGCAGGTACATGGCGAGCCGCTCGAGCCCGTAGGTGATCTCGCCCGTGACCGGGCGGCAGTCGAGACCGCCGACCTGCTGAAAGTAGGTGAACTGCGTGATCTCCATGCCGTTCAGCCACACCTCCCACCCGAGGCCCCAGGCGCCGAGCGTGGGCGACTCCCAGTTGTCCTCGACGAAGCGTACGTCGTGGGTGAGCAGGTCGAGGCCGAGCGCCGCGAGGCTCCCGAGGTACAGATCGAGAATCTCGAGCGGCGAGGGTTTGATCACCACCTGGTACTGGTAATAGTGCTGCAGGCGGAACGGATTCTCGCCGTAGCGGCCGTCGGTGGGCCGGCGCGAGGGCTGCACGTAGGCGGCCCTCCAGGGCTCCGGTCCCACCGCGCGCAGAAACGTCGCCGTGTGGAACGTGCCGGCGCCGACCTCCATGTCGTAGGGCTGCAGGATCACGCAGCCGCGCGCGGACCAGTACTCCTCGAGCGCGAAGATCAGCTCCTGGAAGGTGCGCGGCACGCGGGCGTTTTTTCTCGAGCGTCCGGAGGCCATGGAGAGATCCGAGACCGAAAAGAGCGCGCGAGTATAAGGCGCGCGGCACGGGTGGCGCGGGGGAACACGGGGACCTCAGGCAGTGTGACCGCGCTCGGCGGCTCGAGCCTCGGCCATGGAACCCTCCGATCCCTCTGCACCAGAATAGTGCAGGGTGGTGTTACCTTCATGGAATTCCCCGAGGCACCCTGTTGTGCGCACCCCGAGAGTGCAATAATGCATTTCGGACGCACTTAAATAGTGCAATGGCACTTCAGAATGTCCACTAACTGCTTGATTCCACACCCCGGGTCCCCTGGCACAGGGCCTGCAATGGCTCGAGGACTTTAAAGAGGCGGCGGCCCGCCCGATCCCCATCCCAGCGGAGGCGATATGACAGCGAGCGATGTGATTAGGCTCATCAAGGAAAAACAAGTGAAGTTCGCGGACCTGCGCTTCACGGACACGCGCGGCAAGGAGCAGCACGTAACGATCCCGGCGCGCCTCGTCGATGAGGACTTCTTCCGCGACGGCAAGATGTTCGACGGCTCGAGCATCGCCGGATGGAAGGGCATCAACGAGTCGGACATGATCCTCATGCCCGAAGCCAGCACCGCCGTCCTCGATCCGTTCTTCGAGGAGACGACGGTCGACATCCGCTGCGACGTGATCGAGCCCGCCACCATGCAGGGCTACGAGCGCGACCCGCGCTCGCTCGCCAAGCGCGCCGAGGCGTACCTCAAATCCACCGGCATCGCCGACTACGCGCTGTTCGGCCCCGAGAACGAGTTCTTCATCTTCGACAGCGTGCGCTACGGCAACGAGATGAACGGCTCCTTCTACTCGATCGACTCGGTGCAGGGCGCCTGGAATTCGCAGCGCGACTACCAGGAGGGCAACAAGGGCCACCGTCCCGGCATCAAGGGCGGCTACTTCCCGGTGCCGCCGGTCGATGCCTTTCAGGACATCCGGTCGGCGATGTGCCTGGCGCTGGAAGAGATGGGACTCAAGGTCGAGGTGCACCACCACGAGGTGGCGACCGGCGGCCAGGCCGAGATCGGCGTCGGCGCGGGGACGCTGGTGCAGAAGGCCGACCAGGTGCAGATCCTGAAGTACTGCGTGCACAACGTCGCGCACGGCTATGGCAAGACCGCGACCTTCATGCCCAAGCCCCTGGTCGGCGACAACGGCAACGGCATGCACGTGCACCAGTCGCTGCAGAAGGAGGGCCGGGCGCTGTTCGCCGGCGACAAGTACGGCGGGCTCTCGGATCTCGCCCTCTACTACATCGGCGGCATCATCCGCCACGCCAAGGCGCTGAACGCCATCACCAACCCCGGCACCAACAGCTACAAGCGCCTGGTGCCCGGGTTCGAGGCGCCGACGCTGCTCGCCTACTCGGCGCGCAACCGCTCGGCCTCGATCCGCATCCCGTGGGTGTCGAGTCCCAAGGCGCGGCGCATCGAGGTGCGCTTCCCCGACTCCTGCGCCAACCCCTACTTCGCCTTCGCCGCGATGATGATGGCGGGACTCGATGGCATCCAGAACAAGATCCATCCGGGCGATCCCGCCGACAAGGATCTCTACGACCTCGAGCCCGAGGAGGCGAAGCACATTCCGACCGTGTGCCACTCGCTCGACATGGCGCTCGAGCAGCTCGACAAGGATCGCGAGTTCCTCACCCGCGGCGGCGTGTTCACCAACGACGTGCTCGATGCGTACATGGGACTGAAGCTCCAGGAGATCACGCGCTTTCGCATGTCCACGCACCCGGTGGAGCTGGAGCTGTATTACAGCTGCTGACCATGGAATGACGCGCCCGCCCTCCCCGCGCCCCGCCGCCCGCGCCTCCGGCCCCTCCCGGGGCGGGAAGGCGGGCGCGCCGGGCGTGCGGCGCTCACGGCAGAAGGCGGGCGCGGGAGAGCGAGCGCACATTCGCGACGCAGCGCTTTTGTCTCCACCGCCATGCCGGGATATGCTCGGTTGCGATGCGGCGCATCCTCTTTACCTTAATGTTGCTCGCCTGCCCGGTGGCGCTCGCCACCACCGTGTACAAGTGGGTCGACGAGCACGGCGTGCTCCACTACAGCGATCAGCCGCACCCGAACGCCGAGAAGCTGCAGCTGCAGGGCGTGCAGACCTATTCGGCGAGCGCCGCCGCGGTGCGCGGCCCGCCCGAGCCCGCCTCGCGCTCCGCGCCCTCCGCCAATACGTACAAGGGTTGCGTCATTGCGCAGCCGGTCGACCAGCAGAACCTGCCGAACGCCGACTCGGTTTTCGTGCGCGTGGCGTCCGACCCGATGCCGCGGGCGGAGGACCGGGTGTTCATCACGGTGGACGGACAGGGCGTGAACGGCGGGCAGCCGACGGGCCTCAGCTTCAGCGTGACGCCGATCGATCGCGGCGAGCACACCGTGAGTGCCCAGATCCGCGGCCCCGGCGACGAGGTGCTGTGCCGCACCCAGTCCGTGACGTTCTTCGTGCAGCAGCGCAATCTCTTAAGCCCGCCACCGGCCGGTCCGACCGCCGTCTCGCCGCGGCCGCACTGAGCGTGCCCGCCGCGGCGGTGCGCGGCGCGCCGCGGCCGCACTGTCCCGCGCGCGAGCGGCGCCATGGCCGCTGAGTACTCGAGTCCCTCGGCGCTCTCGCACTTCGATCCGGCGGAGCTGCTCGATGCGCTCTCGACCGGAATCCTGATGCTCGACGCGCAGCTCTGCCCGATCTACGCCAACGTCGCCGCCCAGGACCTGCTCGCCTTCAGTCTCAACATGAGCCGCGGCCGGCCGTTCGGCGATTTCCTGCACGAGGGCGGCGGGCTGACTGCGATCCTGAAGCGCGCGCTCGAGACCGGTGAAGGCATCGCCGACCGCGAGCTGACGTTCAAGCCCGCCAACTCGCCGCGCGAGCCGCGCACGCTGGACGTCACGGTGACGCCGCTCCCCGGGCTCACCGGCACGCACCTGCTGCTCGAGCTCGCCGACACCACGCAGCGCCAGCGCATCTCGCGCGACAACGATCTGCTCGCGCGGCTCGACGGCAGCCGCCTCATGATCCGGCAGCTCGCGCACGAGATCAAAAACCCCCTAGGGGGCCTGCGCGGCGCGGCGCAGCTCCTCGAGCGCGAGCTGCCGGCGCCTTCCTTACGCGAGTACACGCAGGTCATCATCGGCGAGGCTGACCGCCTCACCGCGCTGGTCGAGTCGATCGCCGGTCCCGGCCGCCCGCCCAACAAGACGCTGATGAACGTGCACGAGATCTGCGAGCACGTCTATCACCTGCTGCGCGCCGAGGCACGCAGCGGCGTGCTGGTCGAGCGCGACTACGACCCGAGCCTGCCGAACGCCATGCTCGACCGCCATCAGCTGATCCAGGCGCTGCTCAACGTCGGGCGCAATGCGCTGCAGGCGCTGCAGGCGCAGGGCGACAGCGGCCACGTGATGCTGCGCACCCGCGCGCGCAGCAACGTCAGCATCGGCTCGGTGCGCCACCGCCTGGTGGCCGCGGTGCAGGTCGAGGACTCCGGCCCCGGCGTACCGGAGCAGCTGCGCTCCTCCATCTTCTATCCGCTCGTCACCGGACGCCCCAACGGCACGGGGCTCGGGCTCGCGGTGGCACAGGAGCTGGTGACGCGCAACGGCGGCATCATCGAGTTCGAGAGCGAGCCGCGGCGCACCGTGTTCACGCTGCTGCTGCCGCTCGGAGACGAAGCATGAACGAGGGCACGGTGAGGGTGTGGCTGGTCGACGACGACGCCTCCATCCGCTGGGTGCTCGAGCGGGCCTTGAAGCACGGCGGCATGAGCGCGCGCGTGTTCGATGCGGCGGAGCCGGCGCTGGAAGCGCTGCGGCGCGAGGCGCCCGACGTGCTGATCACCGACATCCGCATGCCGGGGGCCTCGGGACTCGAGCTGCTGAAGCGCATCCGCGACGCGCGCCCGGCGCTGCCGGTCATCGTGATGACGGCGCATTCGGACTTAGGCAGCGCCGTGTCGGCCTACGAGGGCGGGGCGTTCGAATACCTGCCGAAACCCTTCGACATCGACCAGGCCGTGGCGCTCGCGCGCCGCGCGGCCCATGCCGGCATGGAGAAGAGCGGCGAGGCGGGCGGCACGCCGCGCATTCCCGAGCTCCTCGGCAGAGCCCCGGCGATGCAGCAGGTGTTCCGCGCCATCGGGCGCCTGGCGCGCTCCTCGATGACCGTGCTGGTGACGGGCGAGTCCGGCACCGGCAAGGAGCTCGTGGCGCGCGCGCTGCACGATCACAGCCCGCGCACCGGCAAGCCGTTCATCGCGCTCAACACCTCGGCGATCCCCGCCGACCTGCTCGAGTCCGAGCTCTTCGGACACGAGCGCGGCGCCTTCACCGGCGCCGACGCCTTGAGGCGCGGGCGCTTCGAGCAGGCCGACGGCGGCACGCTGTTCCTCGATGAGATCGGCGATATGTCGATGCCGCTGCAGACGCGCCTGCTGCGCGTGCTCGCCGAGGGCGAGTTCTATCGTGTCGGCGGCCAGACCCCGGTGCGCGTCGACGTGCGCGTCATCGCCGCGACCCACCAGGACCTGCGCGAGCGCGTCACACGGAGCCTGTTCCGCGAGGACCTGTACCACCGGCTCAACGTGATCCGCATCGAGCTGCCGCCGCTGCGCGCGCGCGCCGACGACATCCCCGACCTGCTCGCCCACTACCTCGAAGTGGCCGCGCACGAGCTCGGCGTCGAGGCGAAGGCGCTCGCGCCCGAGGCGCTCGCGCTGCTGTGCGCGCACGACTGGCCGGGGAACGTGCGCGAGCTCGTCAACCTCTGCCGGCGGCTGTCGGTGCTCGCGCCCGGGCGCGAGGTGCGCCTCGAGGACCTGCCGGCGGAGCTGGTGAGCGCGGCCTCCGCGGGGCCGAGGGACGCGGACTGGGCCGCCTCGCTCGCGAGCTGGGCCGAGCGCGCCTCGCTCGGCGCGGCGCAGCCGCTGCTCGATGCCGCGCAGCCGCAGTTCGAGCGCGTGCTGATCCGCGCCGCGCTCAAGCGCACGCACGGGCACCGCCAGGAGGCGGCGCGGCTGCTCGGCTGGGGGCGCAACACGCTCACGCGGAAGCTCAAGGAGCTCGGCATGAGCGGCGCCGAGGACACGGGGGACTAGCGCGGCGCGTTGAGAGGGGGCGCAGCAGATGTCGGGCCGCCTGTGGCAGATCGAGTTCCTGGGCAACACGCTCGGCGACTGGACGCTCGCGCTCGCGATCTTTCTCGTCACCTTCACGGTCCTGCCGGTCGCCCGGCGGCTGATCGCCGCGCAGCGCCGGCGGCTGCTGGCGCGCGCCCCCCTCAGGGTCCATCCGGCGATCGATCTCGCGGCGCTGCTCTCGGAGCGTACCAACCGCTTCTTCCTGTGGGGAGCGGCGGCGTGGCTCGCCTCGCGCGGCCTCGCCTTCACTCCGAGGCTCGAGCGCTGGCTGACGGTCGCTCTGGTGCTGCTCCTGTGGATGCAGCTCGCGCTCTGGGCGATGGCGGCGGTGCGCTTCGCCATCGACCTGCGCCGGCAGCGCTCGAGCGGGCCCGACACGCTGCTCAAGAGCTCGATGGAGGTGATCCTGTTCGCCGCCGGGCTGCTCGTCTGGGGAGTTGCGGCGCTGCTCGCGCTCGACAACCTGGGGGTCGAGATCCGGCCGCTGCTCGCGGGCCTCGGGATCGGCGGCATCGCACTCGCGCTCGCGGTGCAGACGGTGCTCGCGGACCTGCTCGCCTCGCTCTCGATCGCGCTCGATAAGCCCTTCGGCCTCGGCGACTTCCTCACCATCGACGACTGCCAGGGGAGCGTCGAGCACATCGGCGTAAAGAGCACGCGGCTGCGCAGCATCAACGGCGAGCAGATCATCATCTCGAACGCCGATCTGCTGAAGGCACGGGTGCGCAACTACGGGCGCCTCACGGAGCGCCGCGCGCTCATCGTGCTGCCGGTCCACTACGAGACACCGGTGGCGACGCTCGCCGCGGTGCCGCGCGCGGTGCGCGAGATCATCGAGGCGACCCCGGACGTGCGCTTCGACCGCTGCCACCTGCTGCGCTGCACCGAGACGGCGCTCGAGTTCGAGGCGGTCTTCTTCGTCACCCGGCCCGAGTACAAGGCTTACGCCGACGCGCAGCAGACCATCAACCTGCGCATCCTCGAGCGCTTGCGCGCGCTGGAGGTGAGCTTCATCGCCACCGCGCCGCGGCCCGTGCGGCTGCACCCGCCGCTCACACCGGTCGCGGATGCCGGCGGGCAGCAGCGCCTGTTGTAGAGCTCACGCCCGCCAGGGGCTGGCCCGCGCTGCCGCTGACCGACCGCTGGCCTGCCGCTGACCTGCCACTGGGCTGCCGCTCTCCTACTGCGGCGCGAGCAGCTCGCGCAGCAGCTCGGCGAGGTCAGCGTAAGGCAGCGCCCCCTCGATCCGGACTCCGGTGAGCTCGCCGTGCGCCGCGCGCCCGACGATGAAGCCGGGCGTGCCGTTGATGCCGGCGGCGTCCGCCTCGCGCGCGTGCGCGGCGATCAGCGCGGAGTAGCGGCGGCGGGCGACGCAGTCATCGAAGCGCGCCAGGTCGAGGCCGAGTGCGCGCGCGCGCCGGTCGATCCCGCCTTCACTCAAGTCCGCAGCGCCCCCGAGAAGCGCCGCGTGCATGTCCCAGAACCTGCCCTGCTCGTCCGCGCAGTGCGCCGCCTCGGCGGCCGGCGCGGCGGCGGCATGAAACTCGAGCGGCAGGTCGCGGGCGATGTAGCGGAGCTTGCCGGTATCGATGTAGTGGCGTTTCAGCTGCGGCCAGACTTCCGCCTGAAAGCGCCGGCAGTAAGGGCACTGGTAGTCGGTGAACTCGACCATGGTGAGGGGTGCTGCAGCGCTCCCGAGCGCGGGCTCCCCGGGCGGCAGCGCGAGGCGCACCACGTCGGGGGCCGAGTCCCGCCCGGCGGCCGCCGCATCGCCGCCGAGCGCGGCGGCGAAGGCGAGAGTGGCGGCGAAGGCGACGGCGACCGCGGGCATCGCCGCCGTGGCGGGGGCGCTAGTGCCGGTCTTCCTTCGGCTTCTCATCGCGCCTTTCCTCGCGCCGGTCCTCCCGCTGCGCGGGGCGCTGCGGATGGTAGGCCTCGCCCACCGGCTTGGCCGCGGTCACACCCGGCCCGCGGAAGGCACTGGGGCGCGGCGTGCCGGCGATCTGCGGGCGTCCCTCGTTGCGCGCCGCATTGAGCGCCGGCTCGGCGCGCGCGTCGTCATGGTGCTGCAGCTGCAGGGGCGTCGGCCGGAAGCGCGGCTCGTTCGCGCGGGCCGCCTCGATCGGGGTCGGCTGCGCGCGGGTGCCGGCGCCGCCGACGAAGCCGACGCGCGGATACTCGGGGCGGGGGTTGTTCACCGTGACGTTATTCACCACCGTCTCGCGGTAGACGTTGTGAACGTTGGTCACGTTCACGTTGGTGACGCTCGTGTTGTACTGGAAGCGGTTATTCACCCAGCGACCGCCGCGATAGCCGTCGCCGTCATAGCCGTGGCCATAGTTGATGCCGCCGTAGTAGCCGACGTGCGATCCCCAGTGCCCCGCGTGAAAGACGTACACCGCACCGGACAGCGCCCAGTAGCCGGGCGTCCAGAGGAAACCCACCTGCGGCGGCGCAACCCAGGTGCCCGGAACCCAGAAGTAGCCGTCCGCTCCCCAGCGCCACACGCCGGGCGTCCACACGTAGCCCTCCGCCGGGCACGGCGGCTGCTCGTACACCGGTATCGGCGGCGGCGGCTCGTTCGCCTCCTCCTCGGTTTCATCGGTCACCGGGATCGGAGCCGCGGAGCTGTCTACGGGCTGCGACGTCTGATACGGATAGGGCTGCTCCACAATGCAGCCCGCGAGCGCCAGCGCCAGTACCCACGCGAGCGAGCGCCAGTCGATTACTCTTCTCATGTTCAGCCCTCCCGGAAGAAAACCCGCGAACCGTCCCGGCCGCCACC
The DNA here is from genome assembly GCA_035631515.1 of Steroidobacteraceae bacterium. Lineage (GTDB taxonomy): Bacteria > Pseudomonadota > Gammaproteobacteria > Steroidobacterales > Steroidobacteraceae > 13-2-20CM-66-19. The sequence goes on along the minus strand of DASQIP010000055.1, from coordinate 2,483 downwards.
CATGCGATCTACCGCGGCACGGCGCATTCCCGCAGCGCGCGCGAACCCCGCTGCGGGCGCGCTCAGCCCGAGACCGCGCAGTCCTCGACGTCGCGCCCGGTGCGCAGCGACCCGACCAGCTGCGTGACGTTCTGCAGTCCCTGCGCGCCCAGGTACTCCGCGATCCCGTCATTGATGGCGCGGCACACCAGCGGATCGTAGAAGAGCGCCGTGCCGACGCCGACCGCGCTCGCGCCGGCGATCAGAAACTCGATCGCATCGGTCGCGGTCACGATGCCTCCCTGGCCGATGATCGGCACCCGATGCGCCCGCGCGACCTCGTAGACCTGGTGGACCTTCAGCAGCGCGATCGGCTTGATGGCCGGGCCCGAGAGCCCGCCCTGCACGTTGCCGATCACCGGGCGGCGCGTCGCGACGTCGATCGCCATGCCCATGACGGTGTTGATCACCGCGAGCGCATCGGTCCCCGCCTCGATGCAGCGGCGCGCGTTCTCGCGGATGTCGGTCTGGTTGGGCGAGAGCTTGGTGATGAGCGGCTTCTTGGTCACGCGGCGGCAGGCAGCCACCACCTGCGCCGACATCTCCGGGTAATTGCCGAAGGCGACGCCGCCCTCCCTGACGTTCGGGCAGGAGATGTTGATCTCCATGGCGTCGATGGGCGACTGGTCGAAGCGGCGCGTGACCTCGACGTATTCCTCCACCGTCGAGCCGCACACGTTGGCGATGAAGCGCGTCTCGGTGAAGTCGAGCTGCGGCAGCACCGTGCCGACGACGTGCTCGACGCCGGGATTCTGCAGCCCGATCGCATTCAGCATGCCCGCGGGCGTCTCGTAGATGCGGTGCGGCGGGTTGCCGAGGCGCGGCTTGCCGGTCGTGCCCTTGAGCACGATGGCGCCGGCGTGGCGGTTGGAGAACCCCTCGACCCGCGTGTACTCCTCGCCGAAGCCGACGCAGCCCGAGAGCAGCACGATCGGCGAGGCGAACTCGAGACCGCAGAAGGAGAAGCGCAGCGCGGCAGCGGCCCCGCCCGGACCGGCGCCCGCCCCGGGTGCTTCTGGTGTCGCGCTCGGCATGGCGTGCATTATCGCACAGCGGCGCACCGCGCCACGCGGGCCGACGCACCGGCCCAACGCCAGCCCATCGCGAGAGCCCAGATGTTCCACGTCGTGCTGTTCCAGCCCGAGATCCCGCCGAACACCGGCAACGTCATCCGCCTGTGCGCGAACACGGGCGCGACGCTGCACCTGGTGCGGCCGCTCGGATTCGAGCTCACCCGCAAGGCCGTACGCCGCGCCGGCCTCGACTACGAGGAGCTCGCCGAGGTGCGCGTGCACCAGGGGCTCGCCCCCTGCCTCGACGCACTCAGCGGCGCGCGGCTCTTCAGCGTCGAGACCGGCGGCGCGCGCTGCTACGGCGAGGCGGCCTTCGGCGCCGGCGATGCCCTCATCTTCGGTCCCGAGACCCGCGGCCTGCCGGCGCGCGTGCTGGCGCTCGTGCCGCGGGAGCGGCAGCTCGCGATCCCGATGCGCGCGCGCAACCGGAGTCTCAATCTCGCGAACGCGGTGGCGCTGGTCGTCTACGAGGCGTGGCGGCAGAATGGCTTCGCCGGCGCGGACGGTTGAGCTGGCGCGGACGCCAAGCAGGAGACCGTGAACATGGCCGAGAGCGTGCTGCTGGTCGATTACGAAAACGTCGGCAAGATCGATCTCGCCGCGATCCCCGACGGGGTGCGCGTGCCGTTCTTCTTCGGCGCCTCACAGCGTACCGTACCGACCGAGTTCCTCAGGGCGGCCCTGAAGCTCGGCGAGCGCTTCGTGCCCATCGACATCGAGGGGCAGGGCAAGAACGCGCTCGACTTTCACATCGCCTTCTATCTCGGGGAGTACCTCGCGCGCGCACCCCACACCGCCTGCGTCATCTTCTCCAAGGACAAGGGCTTCGATCCCCTGATCCGTCACCTCACCGGCCGCGGCTTCAGTGTGCGCCGTGCCAACTCCATGGCCGAGGCGCTCGGCGCGCGGGGCGCGGCGACGGCGTCCGGCGGTGCGGGCGGCGCTCGCCAGAGTGCGCGGCGCGAGAGCCCGCGCGGCGCGCGCGGCCACCGCGACCGCTCGCCCCGCGCCGGCGGCTCGCTCAGGGACGAGGCCGTGCAGCTGCTGACGGGGACCCAGAAGACGCGTCGTCCGCGCAGGCGCAAGGGGCTGATCGCGGTGCTCGACTCGCATTTCTCCAAGCAGGTCCCCGAGAGCGAGCTGCAGCGGCTCGTCGATGAGCTGATCGCCGCGGGCAGCCTCTCCGACAGCAACGGGGCGATCACCTATCACCTGTGATCGAGCCCGGCGCGCGAATCGCGGCCGCGACCGCGAAGGCAGACTAGCCGACCCGGGGCTTATCGCCGGTGCCAGGCTGCCGATCGCCGTCGCTTTGACGGTCGAGCGGGCTGCGCACCCCGCGCGCGCCCTTCGTCATCACGTGGGTGTAGA
>DASQIP010000054.1:0-17478 GCA_035631515.1 Steroidobacteraceae bacterium | reverse complement strand
GCGGCGAATACCGCCATGCCAGCCGGGGCAAAATGCTTGTCGATCGCCGCCACCACCGCGTAGAAGCCCGAGAACAGGCACCCGGTGGTGAGCAGATTCGGCAGCAGGTAGATCCCCCGGCTGCGGGGTCGGACGTGGGGCTCAGGCTGCATCTGCACCGCGTTCGGCTCTTCAATGGACCGCGATCGGGCCAATCGGCGGGCATCTTATCAGGGGCCTCCTGCTAAGATGCCAACTCCTTGTTTTTTGGGTCCGTAACACGAGCTGCGAGAGCGATGCGCCTTTCCCAATACCCCATCAACACCCTCAAGGAGACCCCGGCCGAGGCGGAGGTCGTGAGCCATCAGCTGATGCTGCGCGCCGGGCTGATCCGGCGCCTGGCCGCGGGCCTCTATAGCTGGCTGCCGCTCGGCCTGCGCGTGCTGCAGAAAGTCGAGCGCATCATCCGCGAAGAGATGAACCGCGCCGGCGCGTTCGAGCTCGTGATGCCGGTGATCCAGCCGGCGGAGCTGTGGCAGGAGTCGCGGCGCTGGACCGAGTACGGGCCGGAGCTGCTGCGCATCAAGGACCGCCACCAGCGCGACTTCGTGGCCGGCCCGACCCACGAGGAGGTCATCACCGACATCGTGCGGCGCGAGCTGAAGAGCTACCGCCAGCTGCCGGTGAACTTCTATCAGATCCAGACCAAGTTCCGCGACGAGGTGCGGCCGCGCTTCGGCGTCATGCGCGCGCGCGAGTTCATCATGAAGGACGCCTACTCCTTTCACCTCGACGAGGAATCGCTGCGGCAGGGCTATCGCGCCATGTACGACGCCTACACGCGCATCTTCACGCGCACCGGGCTCGTGTTCCGCGCGGTGCGTGCCGACTCGGGCGCGATCGGCGGCGACGTCAGCCAGGAGTTCCACGTGCTCGCCGCCTCGGGCGAGGATGCGATCGTTTTCTCGGATAGCGACGACTACGCCGCGAACCTCGAGGCCGCCGCGGCGCCGCCGCCGGCCGCGCCGCGCCCGGCCGCGCGCGAGGAGCTCCGCAAGGTGGCGACCCCGGGGGCGCGCACCATCGAGGACCTGGCGCGCTTCCTCAAGGTCGAGCCCGCCCGTTGCGTGAAGACGCTGATCGTCGACGGTACGGAGGGCGCGGTGGTCGCGCTGGTAGTGCGCGGCGACCACGAGCTGAACGCTGTCAAGGCGCAGAAGCTGCCGGGCGTGGCGAGCCCCCTGCAGCTGGCCAGCGCCGAGCGGGTGCAGGCGGCCACGGGCACCGAGCCAGGTTACGTCGGACTGGTGGGGCTCAAGTGCCGCATCTACGCCGACAGGTCCGCGCTCGCGCTCGCCGACTTCGTGTGCGGCGCCAACGAGAAGGACCAGCATCTCACCGGCGTGAACTGGGAGCGGGACGTGCCGGGCGCCACGCCCGCCGACCTGCGCAAGGTGGTCGAGGGCGATCCGAGCCCCTCGGGGCGCGGGCACCTCAAGATCGCGCGCGGCATCGAGGTCGGCCACATCTTCCAGCTCGGGCGCAAGTACTCGGAGCCGATGAAGGCCCTGGTGCTCGATGAGGCAGGACGCGAGACCGCGCTCTACATGGGCTGTTACGGCATCGGTGTGACGCGTATCGTGGCCGCGGCCATCGAGCAGAATCACGATGAGCGCGGCATCATCTGGCCGGATCCGATCGCTCCCTTTCAGGTGGTGCTGGTTCCGCTCAATCTGCACAAGTCCGACCGTGTCCGCACCGCCACCGACCGCCTGTACGCCGAGCTCACCGCTACCGGCATCGAAGTCCTGCTCGATGACCGCGACGCCCGCCCCGGCGTCAAGTTCGCCGACGCGGAGCTCCTCGGCATTCCGCACCGGCTGGTGGTGGCCGAGCGCGGCCTCGAGGCCGGCAAGCTCGAGTACCGGCACCGGCGCGACAGCGCGAGCACCGAGTTCCCGGCCGGCGAGGCGCTCAGCTTCATGCGGTCGCGCCTGGGGTAAGGCGATGCGGCTCGCGGCTGCGGCGCTCGCACCGCCCCGGCGCGCGGCGGGGGCGCTGCCCATCGCGGCGTTCGCGGCCCTCATGGCGCTCCCCGGACAGTGGGCGCGCGCCGATCAGCAGCTCGATCCGGCACTGCGCGACGTGGTCGCACACGCGATCGCCGAGGCGCAGTGCTTCACCGACCAGTACGATTCGGCCGTCTGGTACACGCTCATGGAGCCGCGGCTGCGCCCGATCGTGAAGGACCAGTCCGAGCGGCTCGAGATCCTCAAGCAGGTCTACTGCGAGACGCACCGCGTGGAGGAAGCGCGCCTGCCGCCGGGCCTGGTGATGGCGTTGATAGCGACCGAGAGCCGCTTCGATCGCTGGGCGGTGTCCGCCACCGGTGCGGTGGGACTCATGCAGGTGATGCCCTTCTGGCCGGAGAAGCTCGGGATGCACCGCTACGAGCTGGTGCGCGTCGCGCCGAACGTGCGCATGGGCTGCGCGATCCTGCGCTACTACCTCGGCCACGAGCACAACGACGTGCGCAAGGCGCTCGCGCGCTACAACGGCAGCCCGGGCAAGCGCGACTACCCGGACCGGGTGCTCACCGCCTGGAGGCGCTGGAGCGGCGCGGATGATCTGGGATTTCCCGCCGCCACGACCGCACGCTGAGGTCCGCCGGAATAACGTCCTGAGACTTCACACCTAGTGCGTCTTGTGCTTCGCCGGGCGCGGCGCCAGCATGCCCGCCACGCCCTCGCGGCGCGAATCGGCCGCACCATCGTAGGTGCCGTCGGGCAGGCGCACGATCCCCTGCAGCCCCGAGTTCTCCGCGCGGCCCAGTTTCAGCAGCATGCCCCGCTCGCGCAGCCCCGCGAGCACTTCGGGCGTGAACTTGGCGAGCTCGCCGGTGAAGTTGTCGCCGCGCGCGATCAGATTCGGCAACTCGATCGCCTGCTTGATGGCGAGCTTCCAGGCGAGCAGTCCCACCAGCGCCTTGGCGTTGTACTCGGTGATGGCCGAGCCGCCCGGCGAGCCGAGCGCCGCCAGGAAATTACCGTCGTGGTCGAGCACGATGACCGGCGCCATCGAGGAGCGCGGGCGCTTGCCGCCGTGTACGGCGTTGGCGACCGGGTGCCCCTCGTCGCTCGGAGTGAAGGAGAAATCCGTAAGCTGGTTGTTGAGCACGAAGCCGCCGACGATGCGTCCGGAGCCGAATACCGACTCGATCGTCGTGGTCATCGACACGACGTTGCCGTCGGCGTCCACCACGACGAAATGGCTGGTGCCCTGCGACTCGGTGGTGGCATCCCGGCCGCGCGGCACGGCGATGTCACCCGGTAACGGCGCGGGTCCGGCGTGCTCGCCGATCAGCTGCGCGCGCAGGCGCAGGTACGCCGGATCGAGCAGCCGCTCGACCGGCACGGCAACGAAATGCGGATCGGCGACGTAACGGTCGCGGTCGGCGTAGGCGAGGCGGCTCACCTGCGCAAACAGGAACCAGGCCTGGGGATCGTTCGGGCCGCGCTGGGCAATATCGGTCTTCTCCAGCATGCCGAGCAGCTCGAGCAGCGAGACGCCGCCGGCCGGCGGTGGCGGCGCGCATACGGAGTAGTGGCGGAACGGACGGCACAGCGGCTGGTCCCACTCCGGACGATAGGCGGCAAGGTCCTGCAGCGTCATCGTTCCGGGCAGCGGCTCCAGGTGCGTCGCATCGACGATGGCGCGCGCGATCGGGCCCGAGTAGAAGCCACGCGGACCTTCCCGCGCGATGCGCTCGAGGGTCTTGGCGTACTCGGGGTTGCGAAACAGATCATCGGCCTCGAGAGGCTCGCCGTCGGAACGCTGGAACAGCATGCGGATCTCGTTGGTCGGCGGAAACGGCGATCCTTCGCCGAGAAACATCGCCAGCCGCGCCGGCACGCGGAAGCCCTGGGCGGCGGCGCGGATCGCCGGCTGAAACAGCTCCTTCCAGCGCAGCGAGCCGTATTTCGAATGCGCCGCGTACAGCATGGCGATCACGCCCGGCACGCCGGTGGAGCGGCCGCTGCGCACCGCCTCGAGGAACGGCAGCGGCTTGCCGTGCTCATCGAGGAACATGTTGGCGGGCGCGGCCGCCGGCGCCTTCTCGCGCCCGTCGAGCGCGCTCACCTCGCGGCTGCGCGCGTCGTAGTACATGAGGAAGGCGCCGCCCGCTATCCCTGAGCTCTGCGGCTCGACCAGCCCGAGCATGGTCTGCACCGCGACGGCGGCATCGATGGCATCGCCCCCCTTGGCGAGAATCTCGAGCCCCGCCTGTACGGCGAGCGGATTGGCAGCCGCCACCCAGGCCTGCCCCTTGGGGCGATGATGAAAGAACGCGAGCCGCGGCGCGGCGGCTGGCTGGGCCGGCGCCAGAGTGTCGGCGGCCGGTGGCGCCTCGGGCGCGGCGGGCTGCGCGACGGCGGGCTGTACGACGGCGGGCGCGGCGTCGGCGGGTGCCGTGGCGGAGGGTACCGTGGCGGCCGGCTCCGCGGCCGCCGGCGGCGGCGGCGAGGGCTGCTCCGGCGCGGGCTGCGTCGCCGGCGCCGGCGGAGCCGGCTGCGCGCCTGCAGGCGCGACGACGCCGCCGCTCGACACGGCGGCGAGCAGGGCCAGCAGCAGCAGTCCGTGCCTGCGCATCAGCATCTCTTTCAGGTGGTGCGAAAACCGGGCGGGAGCGGCGCGTTCACCGGGGCATCGTTCGCCTCGACCGAGGTCACCTTGCAGGCGGATGAGCCGATCCACAGCCAGCTCACGAATGCCTCGACCGCCTCGCTGTCGCCGCACGCCAGCACCTCCACCCGGCCATCCGGCAGGTTGCGGGCGTGGCCGCGAATGCCCAGCTCCCCGGCGCGCCGCGCGGCGGTGGCCCGGTAGAACACGCCCTGGACACGACCGCCCACCAAGCACCTCTTGCAGATCACGCCCAGCTTGCGTCCCCTCAGGCAGAATCCGTAATACTACTTGAGCCTGGTGACAATCGCTGCGGAGACTCGTTCCAACATGTCAGAGATCCTCGTGCTCTACTACTCCCGCGGCGGCGCCACCGCCGAGCTCGCCCGGCACGTCTGCCGGGGAGTCGAGTCGGTCCCGGGAGCGAGTGCGCGGCTGCGCACCGTGCCGCCGGTCGCTGCGGCGAGTGAGGCGCCGCCGCGCGCGGTGCCCCCGAGTGGCCCGCCCTACGCGACGCTCGACGATCTGCGCGAGACGGCGGGGCTCGTGCTCGGCAGCCCGACGCGCTTCGGCAACATGGCGGCGCCGCTCAAGTACTTCCTCGACGGCACCTCGAGCCTGTGGCTGACCGGAACTCTGGCGGGCAAGCCCGCGGGCGTCTTCACCTCGACGCAGACGCTGCACGGCGGCCAGGAGACCACTCTGGTGTCGATGATGCTGCCGCTGCTGCATCACGGGATGCTTCTCGTCGGCCTCCCCTATACCGAGCGTGCGCTCAACGAGACCGCGAGCGGCGGCACCCCTTACGGGGCTTCGCACGTCGGCCGCTCCGAGCAGGCGCCGTCGCTCACCGCCGAGGAGCAGTCGCTCGCGCAGGCGCTCGGGCGCAGAGTGGCGACGTTTGCCGTGCGGCTCAGTGCGGCGCCGCCGGCGCGCGGCGCTTGAGCACCTCGCGAATGAACGGCACGGTGAGGCGGCGCTGCGCGGCGAGCGCCGCCTCATCGAGCGTGTCGAGCAGCTCGTAGAGCTGCCGCATGTCGCGCGGGTAGCGCCGCCGCAGCCATTGCCAGGTCTCCTCGGGGAGCTCCAGTCCCCGCAGGCGCGCGCGCAGCGTGAGCGCCGCGTGCTGCTCGGCCTCCTCGAGCGCGCGCAGCGCAAACACCGTGCCCGCCGCGCAACGGGATCCGAGGTCCGGCAGCGCCCAGCGCACCAGCGCCGGCGGCGTACTGGCCGCGACGACCAGCGCCCCACCCGCCTCCTCGGCCTCGCGCAGCAGCCCGAACAACCGGCGCTCCCAGGCGAGCTCGCCCGCCACGCACTCGAGGTCGTCGAGGCACAGGCACGGCAGCTGCGCGAGCCCGTCGAGCACCTCGACCCCGAGATGCGCGACCTGCTTCAGCGGCACGTAGCCGGCAGGCACGCGCGCGCCGGCCGCGGCGCAGATCGCCTGCAACAGATGCGTCTTGCCGGCTCCGCCCGGGCCGGTGAGCCAGGTCAGGCCGCGCGCCTCGCCGGCGGCGACGGCGCGCGCGTGCGCGAGCGCTTCGCCGTTGCGCCCCGGCAGAAAGCTCGCGAACAGCGCCCGGTCCGGCAGCCGCACGCCGAGCGGCAGCTGTTGCATCGGACTCAAGCGGGGCGCGCCGGCGTCCACACCCGGCGCGTGAAGCTGGCGACGTAGTGCAGTCCCGACAGCACGGTGCTCGCGAGCGTAAGAGCGGCCGCGGCGTCGAGCATCTCGCGCGGTGGCACCGCGGCCGTGGCCTCCAGCATCACCAGCCCCACGTAGCCGAGCTGCAGCGCGGTGTTGATCTTGCTGAGCACGGTCGGCCGGCCGCGCAGTGGCCCGAACCACAGCCGGTAGACCAGGGCGCCGAGCCCGATCATCACATCGCGTGCCACCACCGCCGCGGCCAGCCACCAGGGAACCAGCTCGAGCCACGCCGCCTCGACGAACACCGTCATCAGCAGCAGCTTGTCGGCCAGCGGATCGAGAATCTTGCCGAGCTCCGAGGTCCAGTGGAAGCGCTTGGCAAGGTAGCCGTCGAGACCGTCGGAGACCGCCGCCGCCGCAAACAGCGCGAGCGCCGTCGGCATCGCGCCGGCGGCGAGCGCCGTGGCGATCGGCCAGATCAGCGCGATGCGGATCAGGCAGATGAGATTGGGAAGGTGGCGCACGATGCAGCGGGGCGGGACGGTTGGTGCGCGTGTCGTCAACCCTGCGGCTGATAGCGGTACACCAGCGGCGCGCCGTTGACGCTGTGGAGCAGGTGTGTCGAGCCCGAGAGCTCCTGCTCGAGGGCTGCAGACCCGCCGCGCATCTCCACCTCGAAGGTGACGCTGCCGGCGTCGACCTCGGCGACGTCGGCGCGGCGCACGCCGGGTATGCTCTGCAGCAGCCGCTCGACCGCCGCGTAATCGGCGAGCCCGGCGACGCCCTCGATGCGCACGCGCGCCGGAGCCTCGGCCCCGCCCGCCGCTCCCGGCGGCGGCGCCTCCAGATCGACCGCGTGATCGATGCCGGCGCTCAATGGGCCGGTCCAGCTGGCGCTCTGCGCGCGCGTGTACAGCGTCCACTGCAGCTGTCCGGCGGCCACACCCGCCGCGTCCGCGCGCCCCACCAGCACCTGGTCGCCCCCATAGCGCTGCGCCGACTGCATCAGCGCATTCGCGTCCAGCGGGTTGCCGGCGGCATCGACCACCGTCAGCGGTATCACGCTGATCGGCAGCCCGCGCTCGGTCGCGGTGCGCTCGAGCTCGGCGCGCGCCGCGTCGGCGTCGGCGCGCCCGAGGGGCGGATACAGCACGACGAGCGTGAAGGGGCGCTCGCGCTCCCAGACACTGCGGCCGGCCGTGTCGATGGCCTGCGCGACCGCCACGCCGTCGAACACCACCTGCGGCTCGCCGCGCGGCCCGGATGCGTAGCTCTTCACGTACCTGGCAGCGTCGGCGATCACGCCGCCGAGCGCCGGATCGTCGGCGGACTCGCGCCGCCCGGTGGCGCGCACCAGCGCCTGGCGCATGGCGTTCTGCACCGCGGTGGGCGACTGCTCCTCGAGATCGACTTCGTAGATCCGCACCGGCCGCAGCGCCCACGCCGACAGCGGCAGCGCACCGAGGAGCGCGACGAGGCCCGCGAGCGCTGCGCGCACGCGTCGGTCGGCGGCAGTTGGTCTTGGGTAGGGTTGCGACATCGTCCGGATCGCACACGCGGGCGGTGGACGGAATGTACAATAGCACACGCGCCCCCTACCGGACGGCGCCGGTGCGGTGCGCGCAAATCTTATGACTGAGCGTCCTGGCATTACCTATCGTGATGCCGGCGTCGACATCGACGCCGGCGATGAGTTGGTCGAGCGCATCAAGCCGCTGGTGCGGCGCACGCAGCGCCGCGAGGTGCTCGCCGGCATCGGCGGCTTCGGCGCGCTGGTCGAGCTGCCGGCGGGCTACCGTCAGCCGGTGCTGGTCGCCGGCACCGACGGCGTCGGCACCAAGCTGCGTCTGGCGATCGACACCGGCCGGCACGACACCATCGGCATCGACCTGGTGGCGATGTGCGCCAACGATGTCGTGGTACAGGGAGCGGAGCCGCTGTTCTTCCTCGACTACTACGCTACCGGAAAGCTGCGGGTGCCGGTGGCCGAAGCCGTGGTGCGCGGCATAGTCGAGGGCTGCGTGCTGGCCGGCGCGGCGCTGGTGGGCGGGGAGACCGCGGAAATGCCCGGCATGTATCACGGCGAGGACTACGACCTCGCGGGGTTCTGCGTCGGCGTGGTCGAGAAGGATGCGATCGTCGACGGCACGCGCACCGTCGCCGGCGACGCCATCATCGGCCTCGCCTCCTCGGGACCGCACTCCAACGGCTACTCGCTGATCCGCAAGCTCCTGTCGGCGGCCGGCGCCACGGCCGCGACGCTGCTCGAAGGCCGCACGCTGTTCGAGCGGCTGCTCGCGCCGACGCGCATCTACGTGAAGCCGTTGCTGGCGCTGCTCAAGGCGTTGCCGGTGCACGCGCTGGCGCACATCACCGGCGGCGGCCTCACCGACAACATTCCGCGGGTGCTGCCCGCGGGGCTCGAGGCGGTGCTCGAGCGCAGCCGCTGGCACCGCGACCCGGTGTTCGAGTGGCTGCAGCGCGCCGGCGGCATCGAGCAGGCCGAGATGTACCGCACCTTCAACTGCGGCATCGGCATGGTGGTCGTGGTGCCGGCCGAGAGCGCGACCGTCGCGCTCGAATTGCTCACCGCTCAGGGCGAGACCGCGCGCCTCATCGGCGCGGTGGGCAGCGGCGAGCGCGGGGTGCACATCCGCGAATGAGCGCCGTCACGCCGCTGCGCATCGCCATCCTGATCTCGGGGCGCGGCTCCAACATGGAGGCGCTGGCGAGCGCCTGCGCGAGCGGCGCCCTCGCGGCGCGCGTCGCGGTGGTGATCGCCGACCGTAGCGGCGCCGCCGGACTCGACGCGGCGCGCGCGCGCGGCCTCGAGACCGCAGCGCTCGTACACCGCGGCGACCGCGGCGGCTTCGAGCGCGAGCTCGGCGCCGCGCTCGAGCGGCACCGCCCCGACGCCGTGGCGCTCGCCGGCTTCATGCGGGTGCTGTCGGCGGAATTCGTGGCTCGCTACCTCGGCCGCATGTTCAACATCCACCCCTCGCTGCTGCCGAAGTACCGCGGCCTCGACACGCACCGCCGCGTGCTCGCCGCCGGGGAGACGGTGCACGGCGCCAGCGTTCACTTCGTGACCCCGGAGCTCGACGCAGGTCCCGTAGTGCTGCAGTCGCAGGTCGCGGTCGCGCCCGCCGACACCGCGGCGACACTCGCCGCGCGCGTGCTCGCCACCGAGCACGTCATCTATCCGCGCGTCCTCGGCTGGTTCGCCGACGGGCGCCTCGCCTGGCGCGAGGGCGCGGCGTGGCTCGACGGCCGGCGGCTCAGCGCGCCGCTGGTGGAGGATTTCCGTGCCGCGGCCGCCTCGTGAAGCGGCCGCGCCGCCCGCCCCGCTCGCCGTGCACGGCGCACTGCTGGCCCTCGCGCTCACGGCCGCCGCGGTGACCGGCAGCGCCCGGGCAGACGAGCTCGAGCCCTATCGGGCGAGCTACAGGGGCATCTGGCATGGCATGGTCGTCGCCGTCTCGGACCTCTCGCTCGAGCACAGCGGCGACACGTGGACCACCAGCTCGAACAGCGCGCCGCGCGGCATCGGCCGCCTCGCCGCGGGGATCTTTCCGCCGCGCCAGGTGAGCGTCGTGCGCGTGACGGACTCCGGCGTGCAGCCGTTGACCTTTCGCTCCCTGGGAGGCGAGCGCGCCAAATCCACCGACCTCACTTACGACTGGGCGAGCGCCCGGGTCACCGGCACCCTCGAGGGCGCCGGGGTGGACCAGCCGCTCGCGCCGGGCATGCAGGACGACGGCTCCGTGCAGCTCGCGCTGATGGTCGAGCTGCTCGCGGGCCGTACCCCGAGCAGCTTCCGGATGCTCGATCGGAGTGGCACGCGCGAGTACCAGTTCGCGCGCGACGGCGTCGCCACCGTGCAGACCCCCATGGGCCCGGTCGCCACGGTGGTGTACCGCGCCCAGAAGGCCGGCTCGCCGCGCGTGACGCGCTTCTGGTGCGCGCCCGCTCGCGGCTACGTCCCGATGAAAGTCGAGCAGACCCGGGGCGACGACGTGCAGTGGACCATGGAGATCCGCAGCTTCACGCGCCCGTGAGAGGCGCGCGCACCGCGGCGGCCTGCGGTTCGGCCCCCGCGCCTCAGGTCTTCGGCAGCGTGACTCCCCGCTGTCCCTGGTACTTGCCGCCGCGGTCCTTGTAGGAAGTCGCGCACACCTCGTCCGACTCGAAGAACAGCATCTGCGCCACGCCTTCGTTGGCGTAGATCCTGGCGGGGAGCGGCGTGGTGTTGGAGAATTCGAGCGTGACGTGGCCCTCCCACTCGGGCTCCAGAGGCGTTACGTTCACGATGCATCCGCAGCGCGCGTACGTGCTCTTGCCGAGGGTCACGACCAGCACGTTGCGCGGGATGCGGAAATACTCGATCGTGCGCGCCAGCGCGAAGGAGTTCGGCGGGATGATGCAGACGTCGCCGCTGAAATCCACGAAACTCTTCTCGTCGAAGCCCTTCGGGTCGACGATTGTCGAGTTGATGTTGGTGAAGATCTTGAACTCGCTCGCGCAGCGCACGTCGTAGCCGTAGCTCGAGGTGCCGTAGGAGACGATGCGGTGTCCGTTGCTCTCGCGCACCTGACCCGGCTCGAAAGGCTCGATCATCGCGTGCTCGCGCGCCATGCGCCGGATCCAGTTGTCGGACTTGATGCTCATGAGTGCCTTCAATTCTCCTCGATGACGATCTTCGGAAATACGCTGCTGCGGTCGCGCGCGCGCAGCGCGAGCGCGCCGGCGGTGCGGCGCGCCATCTCGAAATAGCAGCGCGCCCGCGGCGAGTCCGGGGCCGCGACCACCGTCGGCCGTCCGCCGTCGGCCTCCTCGCGGATGCGGACGTCGAGCGGCAGCTCGCCGAGAAGCTTCACCCCGTACTCCCCGGCCATGCGTGCGCCGCCGCCGGCGCCGAATATGTGATCGGTGTGTCCGCATTTCGGGCAGATGTGCACGCTCATGTTCTCGACGACGCCGAGCACCGGAACGGCGACTTTCTCGAACATCTTGAGCCCCTTGCGGGCGTCGGCGAGCGCGATGTCCTGGGGCGTGGTGACGATCACCGCGCCCGCGACCGGCACCTGCTGGGCGAGCGTCAGCTGGATGTCGCCGGTGCCCGGCGGCATGTCGACCACCAGATAGTCGAGCGCTCCCCACTGCGTCTGACCGAGCAGCTGGTTGAGCGCCTGGGTCACCATCGGCCCGCGCCAGATCATCGGCTGCTCGGCATCCACCAGGAACCCGATCGACATGGCGCCCACGCCGTGGGCGAGCAGCGGCTTCAGCTGCTTGGCGTCGGTCATGGCCGGCCGCTCGCCCGCCAGCCCGAGCATCAGCGGCTGGCTCGGTCCGTAGATGTCGGCGTCCAGTATGCCGACGCGCGCGCCCTGGGCCGCCCAGGCGAGCGCCAGGTTGACTGCCACCGTAGACTTACCCACGCCCCCCTTGCCGGAGGCTACGGCGACGATGTTCTTGATCTCACCGAGCGGTTTCAGGCCGCGCTGTACGGCGTGAGCGCCGATCGCCGCCTCGAGCTCGATCGCCAGCGGCGCGTCGATCCCCGCCGCGGCGAGTGCGCCGGCGAGTGCCGCGGCGAGCTCTTCCCGGTAGCCGCCGACCGGATATCCCAGCACGATCTGCGCCGTGTAACCCCCGCCGGCGGCACGCACGTCGCGCACCGACTGTGCAGAGCCGAGCGACTCGCCGAGGTACGGGTCGATATAGGCGTCGAGCGCAGCGCGCACGGCGTTCACGGGGGGCTCGGGGGTCATGTTGCAGGCGTCCGACGGTTCCGGTCGCGGATTGTACCCAACCCGGCTGCCCAGCTGGGCTGTGGCATAATTGCCGCGAGCCGTCGCTTGCGCCCTTGATTACATCCGCGCCCCACATTGGACCCGCCCGCGGCTGCCCGGCACGGGTATCCTCCTGCCCGCGGATGCGTACAGGGGGGCTGGCGCGGCGGCCCGGGAGCGGAACGACGGCATGAGTTTTTTCACCAATCTGCGCGCCGACCGGCTGATCCACGAGATCCGCACCTCGAGCGACCCGGCGAGCCCGGCGACGCAGAAGGCGGTGGCGGGGCTCAAGCAGGTCGGTCCGGGGGCCATCGAGTCCGTATTCGCGGCCCTCCCCGAAGCCGACAAGGCCGCGACCCTGTCGCTGGTCGACGTGCTCGCGGCGCTGGTGAGCCAGAAGACCTTCCCCCAGTTCATGCAGGGGCTGATCGAAGGCAGTCCGCGGGTGATCTCCGGTATCTCCTGGGCGCTCACCAGCAACCGCAACTATCCCGCGCACCTGCTGCTCGATGCGCTCAATACCCAGGGCATCTCCAAGTCGGCTCTGCTCGAGGTCATCACCGCGCAGAAGGCGCGGTTCACGGTGCGTGAGCTCCTCACCGCGGCCTACGCCCAGGAGCCGAACGAGAAGGCGGCGCTGTTCCGCATCATCGGCGAGATCGCCGACAAGAGCGCGCTCCCGGAGCTGATCGGCCGGGTGCAGGGCAAGGACCCGATCGCGCGCGTGCACATCATCAACACCCTCGGGCGCTTCAACACCCCCGAGGTGCAGAGCACCCTGCAGGGGCTGCTGAAGGATTCCAACAAGCTGATCCGCAGCGCGACACTCTCGGCGCTGCAGCGCATGGACGGCCCCATCGACGTGGAGCGGGTGTGCGCGCTGCTGCGCGATCCGGAAATCGAGGTGCTCAACAAGGCCGTCGACGTGGTCATCAAGGCCAACCACCCGGACACGATCCGCTACCTCATCGAGGTGCTCAAGGACGAGAACGAGAACGCGCGCCGCGCCGCCGTCGAGGTGCTGAACGAGGTCGGCGACGCCGCGTCGGTCAAGTACCTGCTGGAGGCGCTCAAGGACAGCGACTGGTGGGTACGCAGCCGCGCCGCCGATGCGCTCGGCAAGATCGGCGGCCCGAAGGTGATCGACGCGGTGCTGAAGCTGGTGCGCGACAAGGACGAGGATATCCGCCGCGCCGCCATCGAGATCCTCAATCAGACCAAGGACGAGCGCGCCGTCGACTCTCTCATCCAGGCGACGCGCGACAGCGACTGGTGGGTGAGCGAGCGCGCCGTGGACGCGCTCGCCGAGATCGGCAGCAAGCGCGCCGTGCCGCGCCTGATGGAGATGCTGCATACCGGCACTCATATCAAGGCCATGCCGATCGTGGTGCGCGCGCTCGGCAGGCTGGGCGATGCCAAGCTGGTCGGGGAGCTGCTGCCGCTGGTGTCACGCCCCGAGCGCGAGATCCGCATCGAGGCGATGCAGGCGCTCTCCAAGGTTGCCGACGAAGCCCAGGCCGACCAGGTGCGCAAGGAGCTGCAGGCCCAGGCCGCCTCGCAGGACCAGACCCTGTCGCGCATGGCCGCCGCCGCGGTCACCGCGCTCGACAACCGCATCGCCGGCATCGCCACCCTGGCGCCGGGCGCCACATCGCTGCCGCCGCCCGCGATGCCCGCTGGGCCCGCACAGACCGGGGTGCGGCCGCCGCCGGGCGCGCCGCCCGAGCCGACCCGCACGGTCGTGATCAACGATCAGGCGCGGCGTCAGGCCGAGGCCGCAGCGCGGCTCGACATCCAGACACTCAAGCCCGGGGACATCCTCGAGGGCCGCTACAAGTACATCGATCGCATCGGGCGCGGCGCCTTCGGCACCGTGTTGCTGATGGAGGACACGGTGGTCGACGAGCGCCTCATCCTCAAGTTCCTCAACCCGAACGTGTCGGGGGACGAGGAAGTGATGAAGCGCTTCGTCCACGAGCTGCGTTACTCGCGCAAGATCACCCACAAGAATGTCATTCGCATCTACGACTTCCTCTACATCCAGGGAAACTACGCCATCTCGATGGAGTACTTCCCCTCGCACACGCTCGGCGCCGAGGTGGTGAACGAGAAGCCGGTCGAGCTGAAGCGCGCCATGGGCTTCGCCATCGACATCTGCATCGGCATGACGGTGGCACACCAGCAGGGCATCGTGCATCGCGACCTGAAGCCCGCCAACGTGCTCATCAACCAGGAGGGGCTGCTCAAGATCGTGGACTTCGGGGTGGCGGCGGCGCAGCGCGAAGGCGACACCCAGCTCACCAAGACCGGCTACGTCATCGGCTCGCCGAAGTACATGGCTCCCGAGCAGATCCTCGGCAAGAAGGTCGACGAGCGCGCCGACATCTACGCGCTCGGAGTGATGCTCTACGAGATGCTGACCGGCGTGCCGCCCTATTCGCGGGGCGATCACATGTCGGTGATGTATCAGCACGTGCAGGGCAAGGCGCGCATTCCTCAGGACCTCAATCCCAACCTGCCGCCGGGCCTTTCGGACCTCGTGATGAAGGCGATGGCGGTCGACAAGAACAAGCGCTTCCAGACCATGGACGAGCTGCGGGCCGCGCTCGAGCGCTACCGTTAACCAGCGCACAGTTGGCGCACGCTGCGGGAGCGCCTGCGCGCCTGCGGCGCGCGCGGCGGCGCGCGCCTTGCGAAACTTCGTGCGTTACGTCAAATTTCCATCTTCAAGCTGTTGATCCTGCGGCCTGCGGCAGGCTAAACAGGGACGGCGGATTTCTGGCCGGAGTGGACGCTTGGCGCGTATAGATGCGTTTCTGAAACTCGGCACGCAGCAGGGGTGCTCGGACGTGCACCTGGCGGTCGGCGTGCCGCCGATGCTGCGCATGCACGGTGACCTGCTGCCGATCAAGTTCCGCGACCTGCGCCCCGGGGAGCTCGAGGGCTACATCAGCGAGATCCTCACGACCAACCAGAACGAGCATTTCGCCAAGGGCAACGACCTCGACTTCTCCTACGTGTCCGCCGAGGGCGGCCGCTTCCGCGTCAACGTCTATCGCAAGGACACCGGCGTCGGCGCCACGTTCCGCGCCATCCCCTCGACCGTGCCGACGCTCGCCAGCCTCGCGCTGCCGGCGGTCGTCACCAAGCTGTGCGACTTCCACCAGGGCATGGTGCTGGTGACCGGCTCCACCGGCACCGGCAAGTCGACCACGCTCGCGGCGATGATCGACCACCTGAACTCCACCCGTAAGCTCAACATCATCAGCCTCGAGGATCCGATCGAGTTCGTGCACACCAGCAAGCAGAGCCAGGTGATCCAGCGCGAGCTCGGTACCCACATTCCGAGCTTCGCCGAAGGAGTACGCGCGGCCATGCGCGAGGACCCGGACGTGATCCTGGTGGGCGAGCTGCGCGACGCCGAGACGATCTCGATGGCCATGACCGCGGCCGAGACCGGCCACCTGGTGCTCGGCACCCTGCACACGACCGGAGCCGTCAAGACCATCGACCGCATCATCGACGCACTGCCGGTCGAGGAGCGCGAGCAGACCAAGAGCTTCCTCGCGCAGAGCCTGCTCGCGGTAGTGACCCAGGTGCTGGTGAAGACCGCCGACGCCCACGGCCGCCGCGCCGTGTGCGAGATCCTGATGATGACCAAGGCGATCGCCAAGCTCATCCAGACCGAGCAGACCCACCAGATCCCGAGCCAGCTGCAGATGGGCCGCGACCTCGGCATGCAGCTGCTCGACCAGGCGCTGCTCGCCGCCATCACCGCACGCACCGTCGATCCCGACGACGCCTACAACTACGCCACCGAGAAGCGCAACTTCCAGAAGTTCGTGACCGACACGAGCATGCTGCCGAAGATGGACAGCGCCCCGCCGGCTGCCACCCAGGCGTCGGGTTAGAACGGGAAACGCAGCCGCCGTGGCACAGATCGACGCATACCTCAGCGAGATCCTCGAAAAGCGAGGCTCGGACCTGCACTTCATCGCCGGGGATCCGCCGCGCATCCGTGTGTACGGCGATCTGACGCCCTTGAGACCGGACAAGCTCGCCCCCGACTACGTCAAGACGGTGCTCTACGAGATCATGCCGAAGACCGCGGTCGAGCGCTTCGAGAAGCGGGACGGCGCCGACTTCGCCTACACGCTCGAGGGCAAGGGGCGCTTTCGCGTCAACATCCTGCGGCAGCTGAACGGCATGGGCGCGGTGATGCGCGCCATTCCCTCCAAGGCGCTGACGCTCGATGAGCTCAAGCTCCCGGAAGCGGTGCGGCAGCTGTGCCGCGCCAACAGCGGGCTCATCCTCGTGACCGGCAAGACCGGGTCTGGCAAGTCCACGACGCTCGCCGCGATGATCGACGACATCAACCGGCGCGTGAAGGGCCACATCCTCACGGTCGAGGACCCGATCGAGTTCGTACACGAGAGACAGAACTGCCTCATCAGCCAGCGCGAGATCGGCGTGCACAGTCCGAGCTTTGCGGCCGCAGTCCACTCGGCCCTGCGCGAGGATCCGGACGTGGTGCTGGTGGGAGAGTTGCGCGACCTCGAGACCATGAGCATCGCGGTGACCGCCGCGGAGATGGGCATTCTGGTGATGGGAACGCTGCATACCAACGGCGCCGCCGCCACCGTCGACCGCATGGTGAACGTCTTCCCCTCCGACAAGCAGTCGCACGTGCGCACCATGCTGTCGACCTCGCTGCGCGGCGTAGTCTCGCAACAGCTGCTGCAGCGCGCCGACCGCCAGGGCCGGGTGGCGGCCCTCGAGATCCTGGTCAACACTCCCGCGGCCGGCAATCTCATCCGCCAGGGCAAGCTCGATCAGCTCGACAACGCCATGCAGACCGGCGGCCAGTTCGGCATGCGCACCATGGATACGGCGATCCAACTGCTGCTCGATTCGCGGCAGATCACGGGTAAAGAGGCCTACAAAAAGGCCATCAACAAGGCGAAGTTCGAGGAGTTCCGCGAGGCCGGCTGACGGGCGCGGCACGGGCGCGGTACGGGCGCGGCACGGGCGCGGTACGGGCGCGGTACGGGCGCGGCAGGCTGCCCGCCGGGACGGTAGACTACGCGCATGACCCGGCGGATCTTCGTCACCACGGCGCTCCCCTACGCCAACGGCCCGTTCCACATCGGGCACATCATGGAGTACATCCAGGCGGACATCTGGGTGCGATTCCAGCGCATGCAGGGACATCAGCTGCACTTCGTGTGCGCCGACGACGCGCACGGCGCCCCGATCATGCTCAAGGCCGAAGCCGAGGGCGTGACCCCGCAACAGCTGGTGGCGCGCATCGGTGCCGGCCGGCAGCGCTACCTCACCGGCTTTCACTTGAGCTTCGATCACTGGCAT
>DASQIP010000053.1:0-22810 GCA_035631515.1 Steroidobacteraceae bacterium | reverse complement strand
GCGCGTGATGGAGGAGAGCGTCGACGGCGAATACCAGAACTTCAAGGCCAAGGGCGGCGCCTTCACCCGCGAGCACTTCTTCGGCAAGGACCCCGAGCTCAAGGCGATGGTCGCCAACATGTCGGACGACGAGATCTGGCGGCTGAACCGCGGCGGGCACGACCCGCTCAAGGTCTACGCCGCCTACGCCGCCGCGATCGCCGCCAGGGGCCAGCCGACGGTGATTCTCGCCAAGACCGTGAAGGGCTTCGGTCTCGGCAAGGGCGGCGAGGGCCAGATGATCGCCCATCAGCAGAAGAAGATGGGCGAAGAGGATCTGAAGATATTCCGCGACCGTTTCAACATCCCGGTCGCCGACGACGAGCTCGCGCAGCTGCCGTTCCGCAAGCCCGAGGAGAATTCCGAGGAAGCGGCCTATCTGCGCGAGCGGCGCGCGGCGCTCGGCGGCTTCCTGCCGCAGCGGCGCCACAATGCGCCGCCGCTGGTGATCCCGCCGCTCGAGGCGTTCGCGTCGATCCTCGAAGGCACCGGTGAGCGCGAGATCTCCACCACCATGGCGTTCGTGCGCATCCTCACGGTGCTGCTCAAGGACAAGAACGTCGGGCGCAACATCGTTCCGATCGTGCCCGACGAGGCGCGCACCTTCGGCATGGAGGGCCTGTTCCGGCAGATCGGCATCTACTCAACCGTCGGCCAGCTGTACACGCCGCAGGACGCCGAGACCCTGATGTCCTACCGCGAGGACAAGAAGGGCCAGATGCTCGAGGAGGGCATCAACGAGGCGGGTTCGCTGTGCTCGTGGATCGCCGCCGGCACCGCCTACAGCAACCACGGCATCAACATGGTGCCGTTCTACATCTTCTATTCCATGTTCGGCTTCCAGCGCGTCGGGGACTTCATCTGGGCGGCGGGCGATATTCAGGCGCGCGGCTTCCTGCTCGGCGCCACGGCCGGGCGCACCACGCTCGCCGGCGAGGGGCTGCAGCATCAGGACGGCCACAGCCAGCTGGTCGCGACCACCGTACCGAATTGCGTCGCTTACGACCCGGCCTACGCCTACGAGCTCGCGGTCATCATTCACGACGGGCTGCGGCGCATGTACACCGAGCAGGAAAGAGTCTTCTACTACCTCAGCGTGATGAACGAGAATTACCCGCAGCCGCCGATGCCGACAGGGGTGGAGCGGGGCATCCTCAACGGCGCGTACCTGCTGCAGATCGGCGGCCGCGGCAAGGTGCGCGCGACGCTGCTCGGCTCGGGCACCATCCTGCGCGAGTGCCTGGCGGCGGCCAGGATTCTCGAGGACAGCTACGGAATTCCCGCCGACGTGCTCTCGGTCACGAGCTTCAGCGAGCTGCGGCGCGAGGCGCTCGAGTGCGAGCGCTGGAACCTGCTGCACCCGGACCGTGCGGCGCGCGTTCCCTACATCCGCCAGCTGCTGAAGGACCGCGAAGGTCCGGTGATCGCGGCGACCGATTACATGCGCACGGTGCCCGACCAGATCCGACAGTGGGTCGCGGGCCGCTACGTCACGCTCGGCACCGACGGCTTCGGCCGCTCCGACTCGCGCGCCGCGCTGCGTAGCTTCTTCGAGGTGGATCGCAACTACATCGTGATTGCGGCGCTCAAGGCACTGGCCGACGAGAAGCGCGTGGACGGCAAGACGGTGAATGGTGCGATCAAGGCACTCGGTATCGACCCCGAGCGGCCGGTTCCGTGGAAAGTCTGAAGGCCGGGCTTCCATGAGCGCGGCCCCGCTGATGGAAGTGCGCGTGCCCGACATGGGCGCCTTCAAGGACGTCGCCATCATCGACGTACTGGTGAAGCCCGGCGAAGCGGTCGAGGTCGATACTCCCCTCGTCACGCTCGAGTCGGAAAAGGCCACCATGGACGTTCCTTCGACCGCCGGAGGAGTCGTCGAGAAGGTCCACGTAGCGAAGGGCGGGACGGTGTCGACCGGCGATCTGATCGCTACCGTGCGAGCGGCCGCCGCCGGCGCAGCGTCCGGCGCCAGCGCACGGCCCGCCGAGGCAGCGCCCCCGCCGAAGCCGGTCGCCGTGGCACCGGCTCCACCCGCCGCGGCCGCGCCCGCGGCACCCGCGGCCGCTCCGGCGCCCGCCGCCGCGGCGGCGAGCGGCGAGCGGCCCGGAAAGCTCGTGCCGTTCTCCGAACTCGGCGCTCCGACCTCGTATCGCCCAGATCTGCCGGCGATCGACGAGCCGGGCTTCTCGCGCGCACACGCAGGCCCCTCGGTGCGCAAATTCGCCCGCGAGCTCGGGGTCGATCTCGCACGCCTCAAGGGCACGGGCTTCAAGGGCCGCATCACGCACGAAGACGTCAAGGCCTTCGTGAAGCGCACGCTCGCCGCGCCGGCACCCGCATCCACGGCTGCCGTGGCCGCGCCCGGGTCGCGCCCCGGGGCAGCCGCGCTGCCGGCGCTCCCGGTGGTCGACTACTCGCAGTTCGGCCCTGTCGAGACGCAGCCGCTGACGCGCATCCAGAAGATCTCGGGTCCGCGCCTGCAGGCGGCCTGGGTGAACATCCCGCACGTCACCCAGTTCGACGAGGCCGACATCACCGAGCTCGAGGAGCTGCGTGCGAGTCTCAAGGACAAGGCGCAGGCCGCGGGAGTCAAGCTGACGCCGCTCGCCTTCATCATGCGCGCCTGCGTGAAGACGCTGCTGGAGTTTCCGCGCTTCAACGCGGCGCTCGATCCCGAGGGCGCCAATCTCATCGTGCGCAAGTTCATCCACATGGGATTCGCGGCCGACACGCCCACCGGGCTCGTGGTGCCGGTGGTGCGCGATGCGCACCGCAAGGACGTCTACGAGCTCGCGCGGCAGCTCGGCCAGTTGTCGGAGAAGGCGCGCGCCGGGAAGCTCCCGCCGCTCGACATGCAGGGTGGCTGCTTCACCATCTCGAGTCTCGGCGGCATCGGCGGCACCGCCTTCACCCCGATCATCAACGCGCCCGAGGTTGCGATCCTCGGCGTGTCGCGCTCGACCCTGCGGCCGGTTTACCGCGGCGCGAGCTTCGTGCCGCGCCTGATGCTGCCGCTGTCGCTCTCCTACGATCACCGCGTGATCGACGGCGCGATGGCGGCGCGGTTCACCACCTACCTCGCCCAGACGCTGGCCGAGCCGCGCGCCCTGCTCGAGGCGGTGCTGTGAGCCGGCTCGAGCTGCTGGTTCCCGATCTCGGCAACTTCAGCGACGTCGACATCGTCGACGTGCTGGTGAAGCCCGGCGACGTGGTCGCCGTCGACACGCCGCTCGTCACTCTCGAGACCGACAAGGCCTCGATGGACGTGCCCTCGACCGCCGCCGGCACCCTCACGGAAGTGCTGGTGAAGCGCGGCGACAAGGTATCCAAGGGCTCGGTTCTCGCGCGCGTCGATACGGGGGCGGCCGCGGCGCAGCCTGCCGTCGGCGCACCGGCCGCCGCACCGCCCGCACCACCGCCGTCACCAGCCCCGGCACCGCCCGCCGCGCGTGCGCCGGCACCCACGCCAGCCGCGCGAGCGCCGGCGCCACCGCCGGCTGCGCGCATCGAAGCCGCGGGCGATACGGTGCGCATGCCCTCGCAGAAGGGCGGCCCCGGCGAACGCGCCGGTGCCGACTACAACAGCTCGACGGAGCTCCTGGTGTTCGGCTCGGGGCCGGGTGGCTACACGGCGGCGTTCCGGGCGGCGGACCTGGGGTTGAAGGTCACGCTGGTCGAGCGCTGGCCGGAGCTCGGTGGCGTGTGCCTCAATGTCGGCTGCATCCCCTCTAAGGCGCTGCTGCATGCCGCCAAGGTGATCGAGGACGCGGCGGAGATGACGGGGCGCGGCATCATGTTCCGGGCTCCCGACATCAATACCGGGAAGCTGCGCGAATGGAAGGCCTCGGTGGTCCGCAAGCTGACGGGTGGCCTGCGGGTACTCGCACGCCAGCGCAAGGTCGAGGTGGTGCAGGGGAGCGGGCGCTTCGTGAGTCCCAACGTGCTGGAGGTCATGGGCGCGAGCGGCTCGCAGCGCATCCGCTTCGAGCAATGCATCATCGCCGCGGGGTCGGAGCCCATCGGTCTGCCGGGACTGCCCGCCGATCCTCGCATCCTCGACTCGACCGACGCCCTCGAGCTGCCGGAGTTCTCCGGCGGGCTGCTGGTGATCGGCGGCGGCATCATCGGACTCGAGATGGCCTGCGTGTTCGATGCGCTCGGCAAGCGCGTGAGCGTCGTCGAGCTCACCCCGCAGCTCATGCCCGGCTGCGATCCGGATCTGGTGCGGCCGCTCGAGCGGCGCATCCGCGCGCGCTACCAGCAGATCCTGCTCGGTACCCGGGTGTCCGCGGTGGAGCCGCAGCCGGCGGGACTACGCGTGAGCTTCGCGGGCGAGAAGGCCCCGGAGCCGCAGCTGTTCGACCGGGTGCTGGTGGCAGTCGGGCGCGCGCCGAACGGCCACAGCGTCGGCGCCGAGCTCGCCGGGGTGAAAATCTCCGAGCGCGGCTTCATTCCCGTGGACAAGCAGATGCGCACCAACGTGCCGCACATCTTCGCGATCGGCGACATCGCCGCGCCCCCGCTGCTGGCGCACAAGGCCATGCACGAAGGCAAGGTCGCCGCGGAAGTCGCCGCCGGTCACCGGCGCGCCTTCGATGCCCGGGTGATTCCGTCCGTGGCCTACACCGATCCGGAGATCGCGTGGGTCGGTCTCACCGAGACCGAGGCGAAGGAGAGGGGCATCGCCTTCTCCAAGGGCAACTTTCCCTGGGTGGCGAACGGCCGCTCCCTGTCGCTCGGCCGCGAGGATGGCTTCACCAAGCTGCTGTTCGATCCCGAGACGCATCGGGTGCTCGGCGGCGGCATCGTCGGCACCAACGCCGGCGAGCTGATCAGCGAGGTCGCGCTGGCCGTGGAGACCGGCTGCGACGCCGCCGACATCGGCCTCACGATCCACCCGCATCCGACGCTCTCGGAGACGGTAGCCGGGGCGGCCGAGGCGTTCGAGGGAACGCTGACGGACCTGTACATACCGAAGAAGAAATAACCGCCCGCGGCGTCCGCTCGCGGCCCGCTACCTGAGCGTTTCCCAGCGTGCCGACGGCGTCGGTTGCGACCGCCATGATGTCGTCCTTGTCTGCGGCCACGGCCGCTCCGCCGGTCAGCAGGCCGGCAACTCGAGATCGATCGGTTGCCCGTGCGGCGTGCGCTCCGCCGCGTGAGCCCATGCGCGCCGGTACCGGAGCAGTTCGTCGCTCGAGCTCGCACCCTTGGCGGTAACCAGCGCCTCAAGCGCCGCCAGCCAGTGGCGGTAGTAGGTATCGCCGAGATCGGCGTCGCCGGCGCCTTGTGCCCGGCGAATCTGCGCAGCGAGCGCCTCGGCCCATTCGGACCAGCTGAAGAGGCCGCGCTCGTGCAGGGCGAGCGTCATCGCAAACGCCTGCGCCTCCCAGGGCTCGCGAAACACGGGACCGCTGTCATCCCGCGGTTGGCCGGGGGAGTGAGGCCCTGCATCGCTCACGACAGAGGCTCCAGATAAGGCTCCCATGCGTCGATCGAGACGCTGAGGCCGCGAGCCGCGTCATCACCCCACAGCTCACGGCCACTGAAAACAACCGTGTACAGCCAGCAGGGCTGCTCACCCAGGCCCTGCGCATGGGTGTCTGCGAACACATGAGCGCCGCGCGTGCGCTCGATGCAGCCGATCTTCCCTCGGGCGTAACCGGGCAGGCGCGTATGGTGGGCCACGGCCTGCGCGCGCAGGCGCACCCGTTCGCCCATGGAAAATCGCGCCGGGGCGGCGATGGGTCTTTGCGTCGGCTTGCCCCGCGCCAGCGTGGCCGGAACGTCGGCTGCGCGCAATGCGCACAGCCCCGGCCGTGTCGGATGCAACATGCGGCCCGCTGCGATCTCATCGGGGCCGACCAGGCCGCCCTCGATCAACAGCCTTTCCAGACCCTTCATCCAGATTTCGTAGTAGCTCAGCGAGGAGTAGTCGGGCAACGTCTCGCGGGCACTTCGGGTCATGTCGAGGTTCCATGCACCCGTGGCACCCATCGCCAGAGTCAGGGCGAGCGCTTGCCGTTCCCAGGAGGCGTGGAACACCTCACCTTCGCGCTCGGGGACTACGCGGCCGTACCCGGCCGCGCCGCCGAGGTCCGCATGCGATTGGTAATCCATCATGCGACGCCCGGAACTTCGGCTGGAACCCTGGGTAGCCCCGTGCCGATCATCGAGTCGCGGGTAACGAGGGCTGCCAGCTGATCCTCCCGCATGTTCCCGCTACCCGCCGGACGGCGCGGTATCACCAGATAGCGCACCTCGGCGGTCGAGTCCCACACCCGGATCTCGGTCGAGTCCGGCAATGTCACGCCGAAGTCGGCCAGAACACCGCGCGGATCCCTGACGGCGCGTGCGCGGTAGGGCGCGCTCTTGTACCAGGTCGGAGGCAGCCCGAGGACGGGCCACGGATAACAGCTGCACAGCGTGCACACGATCAGGTTGTGCCGCGCCTCCGTGTTCTCAACCGCCACCAGGTGTTCGCCCTGCCGGCCCGCATAGCCGAGCGAGGCGACAGCAGCCGTCGCATCCTCCAGAAGCCATTTGCGGAACACCGGGTCGACCCACGCCCGTGCGACGACGCGTGCGCCATTGCGGGGCCCGATCCGCGTCTCGTACGTCTCGACCAGGACGTCCAGAGCCGACGCATCCACATAGCCCTTCTGCACCAGCACCGTCTGCAATGCGCGCACCCGCAGATCCATCTCGGCCAGCTCGCTGTGCTCGTGATGCAGACGCGGATCATCGGCCATGTCAGAACCTTAGTCCGCCGCGCAAATGGCCGTCAATTGGCGCCGGCAGGCCACCGCGGCAGGCTCTCGACCCGTGACCTAACAGCCGCCTGACCCCGGCGCATTGCCTCGTACGCTTAAGGATCGGGAGAGCATTTGGCCGGCGCGCGGCCTAAGCTAGACGCGCTGCGGCGTCTCGCGCGGTCTCGCCGGGGGTCACTCGACATGACGACACGTTTCGAAGCCACTCCGGGACGCGGGCGCGCAGCTGCGCTGGCGCTTCTCGCCCTCATCGTCGCGGCTCCGGCAGCCGCAGAGGAGCCTGTGCCCCCGGCGCTGCACGGCTGGGAAAGCTGGGTGTTGCATGGGCACGAGAAGCACCGCTGTCCGTGGCTCGCGCCGGGACGCGCCGTCGATGAGGCGCGGATCTGTACGTGGCCTGCGACCCTCGAGCTGCAGGTGGACGGCCGCGGCGGCCGCTTCAGCCAACGCTGGCAGATCGGGGCGGAGTCCTGGTTACCGCTGCCGGGTGGCCTGGAGCAGTGGCCGCAGGAAGTGACGCTCGACGGCAAGCCGGCCGCGGTAGTCGCGCGCAACCGGCTGCCGGCGCTGCGGGTGCCCGACGGCGTGCACACGGTGGCCGGCAACTTCGTGTGGGCGCGCCGCCCGGAGTTGCTGCCGCTGCCGGCGGACGTGGGCCTGCTGGCGCTGACGGTCGACGGCGCCCGCATCGCCATCCCGCAACGCAACGCCACCGGCGTCGTGCTCGGGGCGCAGACGGTCGCGCGGCAGGACAACCGCCTCGACGTGCGCGTCTTCCGTCTGCTGAGTGATGAGCTCCCCGGCACGCTCACCACCCAGGTTCATCTGGCGGTCGCGGGCGAGGCGCGCGAAGTGCGCCTGCCGCGCTCGCTGCCCGAAGGTTTCATTCCGACCGCGCTCGACGGCGACCTTCCGGCGCGCCTGGATGCGGACAACACGCTGCGCGTGCAGGTGCGGCCGGGCGAGTACGACATCACGGTGACGGCGCGCGGACCGAGCCCGATCACGGAGGTGCGTCTCGGCACGCGTCCCACACCCTGGCCGGCCGAGGAGGTGTGGAGCTTCCGCGGGCAGGACAGACTGCGCGTGGTTGCCGTGGAAGGCGTGGCTCCCACGGATCCGGCTCAGGCCAACGTGCCGTCCGACTGGCGCGGGCTGCCCGCATACCGCATGAATGCCGCGGCGGTACTCAGGCTCCTCGAGCGCAGCCGCGGCATGTCCGCGCAGGACGCCAATCAGCTGCAGCTGGAGCGCACCGCGTGGCTGGATTTCTCCGGCGCCGGCTTTACGATCGTCGACAACATCGCCGGCGAAATGCGCCAGGGGTGGCGACTCGAGATGGGCGCGCCGTTTGCGCTCGAGAGCGTGCGCACGGAGTCGGACGAGTCCCTGCTCGTGACGTCCGGTATGGCGCCGGGCGCGACCGGGGTCGAAGTGCGGCAGCCCGCAGTGAAGGTGACCGCCATCGCGCGGCTGCCGCGTGCGGGCGGCGCGCTGCCGGCCACCGGATGGCGCCAGCGCTTCGCCCGGGCGTCGGGCCAGCTGATCGTCGGGCCAGGCTACCGCCTGCTCGCGGCCCTCGGACCCGACTCGGCTCCGCAGGCCTGGCTCGAGCGCTGGCGACTGCTCGACATCTTCGCAGTACTGCTGATCGCGACCGCGGCGGGACGGCTGCTCGGCCTGCGCGTCGCGGCGATCGCCGTCGCGGCGGTGGTGCTCACCTATCAGGACCTCGGCGCACCCGCATGGCTGTGGCTGAACGTGTTGGTGGCGCTCGCCCTGGTGCGGGTGCTGCCGCAGGGGCGGTTGGGCCGTCTGGCCGCCGTCTACCGCGTGCTCGCGCTGGCGCTGCTCGTAGTCGCGCTCGTCCCGTTCATCGTCACTCAGGCGCGGCTCACGGTTTATCCGCAGCTGGAGAGTTATCTCGCGGGCGACTACGGCGGGGCGCTGGCCAGGCGCGTACGCACCGGGCCGGACAGTGTCATGGAATTGAAGCGCGCCACTGCCGGGGTAGCGGGGAAAGTGGCCCCTCTGCGCCCGGCTCCCCCCCTGCCGGCCGCCGCGCCGCGTCTCTCTACGGCGGTGTCGCAAGAGTCGGAAGCGAACCTGCCATTCCAGGAAGCGGTGGTGACCGCCTCTCGCTCGTCCGCCGGCTACGAGCCGGGGGTACTCGTGCAGGCGGGACCCGGCGTGCCGCAGTGGCGCTACCACGTGTACGAGTACGGCTGGAGCGGTCCGCTCGAGCCCAACGCAACGGCACGCTTCCTGATCAGTCCCCCGTGGCTTACGCGCCTGTGGCGCATCGCGGGCATCGTCCTGTCGGTGCTGCTCCTCCTCGAGCTCATCCGCGGCGACCTCGCCCGGCTTCCCGACTGGCTGCGCCGCGCGCGGCCGGGCACGGCTGCCGCGCTGGTGCTGATCGCGGCCGCAGCACTCGGCGCCGCGCCGCAGGCGCGCGCCGACAGCACGCCGGCCAAGGACCTGCTCGAGCAGTTGAAGTCACGGCTGCTCGAGCCGCCCAAGTGCGCGCCCGATTGCGCCGACGTGCTCGCTGCAGGGGTGAGCGCCGATGCATCGCGGCTGCAGGTCGCACTCACCATCAGCGCGCTCGACGCGGTCGGTATCGCCTTGCCGGGCGCCGAGCCCAACTGGGTGCCCGACACCGTGCAGGTCGACGGCGCGGCCGCGGGCTGGGTGTACCGCAACGCAGGCGGCGTGCGCTACGTGAGCGTTCCGACGGGACGGCACACGGTGCGGATCGCAGGCTCGCTCGAGGGGTTGCAGGGTCTCGCGCTCGCGTTTCCGATGGCCCCGCACGTCATCGACGTGAGCGCCCCCGGCTGGGACGTCTCGGGCGTGAATGCCCGGCGCCTCGTGAGCGGGGCTCTCGAGCTCGTGCGCCGGCGTGCCGCGCCAGAGAGCGGCGGTGGCGCACGCCAGGAGGAGTTCCCGCCGTTCGTCGGCGTCACGCGCACCTTTCACCTGGCGCACGACTGGACCATAACCACCCGTGTCGAGCGCGTCGCCCCTCCCACGAGTGCCTTCACTGTGCGCCTGCCGCTCCTGCCACAGGAGTCGGTCACCAGTACCGACCTCGAGGTGAGGGACGACCGTGTGACGGTGGGTCTCGCGGCGAACGAGGAGCAGGCCGAGTTCAGCTCCATCATCCCGATCGGCGCTGCGCTCGAGCTGGTCGCGCCCGAGGGCGCTGCCTACAGCGAGCGCTGGATGTTCGCGGTCGGCCCGACCTGGCACGTGGACGTGAGCGGGGTGCCGCCGGTTGCACCCGGCGAGGACACGGACGCGACCTATGAGTATTACCCACGCCCGGGCGAGCATCTGGCGGTGAAGATCAGCCGCCCGGAGCCGGTCGCCGGCGGCACGCTCGCATTCGATCGCGTCGAGCTCACGCTGAATGCCGGCAAGCGCTCGGGAGACTCGCACCTGACCTTGTCCTACCGCAGCACGCAGGGCGGGCGGCAGCTCCTGCACCTGCCCGGCGACGCCGAGGTGACGCTGGTGCGCAGTGACGGCGATACGCTCGGCTTGCGGCCGGAGAACGGCGAGCTGTCGCTGCCCGCCCTGCCGGGCCGCCACACCTGGACGATCGACTGGCGCACGGCTGCGGGCGCGGCCGTCGTGACCCGCACGCCGGCCGTGGCGCTCTCGGCGCCGGCCAGCAACCTGCACATCGCGTTGAGCGTTCCGGCGGACCGCTGGGTGCTGTACGCGTTCGGAGCGGGGATAGGCCCGGCGATCCTCTACTGGGGCGAGCTGGTCGTGTTCTTCGCCGTCGCCTGGCTCATCGGGCGTTCGCGCCTCACGCCGCTGCCGGCGCGCGACTGGCTGCTCCTCGGGCTCGGGCTGTCGACCTTCTCGTGGTCGGTGTTCGCGCTGTTCCTGCTGTTCATGGCGCTGTTCCAGTGGCGCGCCCGCAGCAGCCCGCCGGCCGAGCGGCGCCTGTTCAACCTCATGCAGGCAGGACTCGCAGTGCTGGCCGTGGCCGCCGTGCTCACCGTGGTGGCGGCCGTGCCGGGCGGGCTCCTCGCACAGCCCGACATGCGCATCAGCGGCGGCGCCAACTACGGCGCACTCGCGTGGTTCGTCGACCAGACGCGGGATGCGCTGCCACGCCCCGGCGTGCTGTCAGTCCCGCTGTGGTGGTACAAGATCGCGATGCTCGCCTGGGCCTTGTGGTTGTCGTTCGTGCTGACGCGCTGGCTCAAGTGGGCCTGGGAGGTTTTTGCGCGCGATGGCCTGTGGCGATCGCGGCCGGTCGCGGCGCCGCCGGCTCCACGGCCTCCGCCGGCAAGCTGAGGCGGGCGCCCGCCTCACCTCATCGCTGAGCGGACGTTCGGGCCTGGTGCGCCGGGTCTTCGGGTAGCCTCGCTCCGCTGCGCGTACGCAGTTTCCGCAGGTAATTGCGCCCGTCGTGAGACGGCTACCGCGGGTCACGGAACATCTACTGCCGATCAGGCCGTCACAGCGCGGGCTCGGCCGCGCAGCACGCATATTTGACATTCACTGATCGGATACTAATGTACGGCATGGGCTCGCGCCGCTTGCGGCCGGCGTTCGGCCACGAAACAGCGAGGGACCTTGGTCATGAAGGAACGGGCCATCCATCCTGGCGATTTGCCGCAACGCGACCGGCCGGCAGACCTGAGACTCCCCGCACCGCAGAGCGCGCCCGAGAGCGGGATAGAAGTTCACGAAGAGGAATGGGGCACGGTCACCGTGCAGAGCTTGTACAAGGTGCGCTGTGAGTGTGGCCGCTCCTGGTTCGAGCTCGAGCTCCCGACGTTCGTCAGGTGCCCTGCCTGCCATAAGTTCGGTCTGGTTTCCCAGTAACGGCGCCCGTCTCGCGCCGCGGGGCTGCCGCAGCCGCGCCCGGGAGAGATCGCGGTAAAGTACCGCGATGCCTTCACGGGCGTACCTGCTGTCGCTTCCGGAACGCGTGATTCGCTCGGCGCTGGGCCTCAGCGCCGGGCTGCTCCGTGAAATCGGCGAGGTGATCGTGCCAGGGGCCGTGCGCCGCGGCCAACTCTACAAGAGCCTCGTGGACACGACGCTGCGATACGTAATCGAGCAGGTCGGTGGCGCCAAAGGCGTGTACCCCGCGGAGGTACCGCAGACACGGGACTTCCTTGCACGCCGTGGCGTCGGGCACGTCATAGAGCTCCTCGGCATCGCGGCGTTTCGCATCTCTCCCGTGTGGGTATTCGCGGCCCTCGCCGACCTGAGCGGCGTCGGGCGGCGGCTGATCCCGGAGATCGCCGAGGCATTGAAGGAAGAGGGCCTGCTGGAGAAGGAAGCGCAGTTCGAAACCGTCGATCAGCTGCTCGACGGCCTGGAGAAGACCTCATCGCACCTGGCCCGGACGATCAATGTGCCGCCCCTCGATGTCGCCCGCCTGCGCACCGAATGGAGCGCAATGCGCGCGCACGCGCGCGAGCTCAAGCCGCGCGACTTTCCGTCGGTCAAGGACCTCAGCGGGCAGTGGCGAGAGCTGAAGCGCGAGGCGCAGCGGCAGGGGCGCTCCGTATTCGCAACCTCGTCCGTGATGGCGGTCTCGGCCGTACGCTCGCTGCCGGCTCGGGCGCGCTGGTTCTCGTCGTCGACGCGCGTGGGCGCGGTGCGCACCGGAAGATACTTCTACGCGACCATCCTCGAGGACTACAGGCGCACGCTCGGCGAGCTCCGCGAGTCCGGCTATGTCAGTTATGCGCGTCGACAGCTGAGTCCGTACCTGCGCGCCTGCGTGGAGCAATTCTCGCGCCCGCAACCTACGATCACCGCACGGATCGTCGAGAAGATCCGCAGGAAACGACTCTAGCGGCCGGTTCGCTCCTGCAGCTCCGCCGGGTACCGATCTCCCTGCACCGTGATCCGCGCGACTGCGCTCTCGATGTCGCGCAGCTCGTCGCGAGTCAGCCCGATAGCCGCTGCTGCAAGGTTCTCCTCCAGGCGGTGCAGCTTCGTCGTGCCTGGGATCGGCACTATCCACGGCTTCTGTGCGAGCAGCCAGGCAAGAGCGATCTGCGCGGGGGTCGCATGTTTCCGCCGTGCGATCTGCCTGAGCGTTTCCACCAGGGTCTGGTTGGCCTTGAGACCCCCGGGAGTGAAGCGCGGCAGGATATTGCGGAAGTCGTTGGCATCGAAGCGGGTGTCGCCGCTGATCGCACCGGTCAGAAATCCTCTCCCTAACGGACTGTAAGGGACCAGGCCGATACCGAGCTCCTCGAGCGTCGGGAGTATTTCCCGCTCGGGTTCTCGCCACCACAACGAGTACTCGCTCTGCAGTGCCGCGAGCGGCTGGATGGCGTGGGCACGACGGATCGTCCCTGCCCCGGCCTCGGAGAGCCCGAAATGCCGGACCTTGCCCTGCTGAATCAACTGCCTGACGGTGCCCGCGACGTCCTCGATCGGTACCTCCGGATCGACTCGATGTTGATAGAAGAGATCGATGCAGTCCGTCCTGAGGCGCTTGAGAGAGGCTTCCGCGACTTCCCTGATGTGGTCCGGCCGGCTGTCGAGACCCGTTTGCTTACCGTCGGTAATCCTGAAGCCGAACTTGGTCGCGATAGCCACCTGTCGGCGAAAGGGTGCCAGCGCCTCGCCGAGCAACTCCTCGTTGGTGAACGGGCCGTAGACCTCGGCCGTATCGAACAGAGTGACGCCGCGCTCGACCGCCCCGCGGAGCAGAGCGATCGCCTGCTGCTTGTCGGTCGCGGGTCCGTAGCCATGACTGAGGCCCATACAGCCCAGGCCGATGGCCGACACTTGCAGACCAGTCCGGCCAAGCGCGCGCGTCTCCACAGCGTTCTCCATGAAGCGAGGTACCGAGCACAAGTTGATAGTCCTTCTTCCTGCGCTCCGCAACCCCGGGACTCCCAGTTCGGGCCCACGAGGCGGCGCCCCGCTCGCATCCTGTCAACTAATGTCTCAGGAGATGAGTCGCGCTGCCGTTGTGCCCGGACCAGTCTAAAGTCCGGCTGTGCGCGTCTTTGGAGACAGACAGGAGTTCGCCCTTGGACACACCGTGGATACGCAACGTCGCTTGCGCAAGCACAGCCGCTGTGCTGCTGGCTCTGGGCCCCGGGAGACTGCTGGCGCAACCGCCGGATGAGCCGTCGCCGGCGAGCTCGAACGTCCCGGGCGCCGTGAGTCCCGGCATACACCGCGACGGCCGTGTCAGGTTTACGCTCAGGGCCCCGGAAGCGAGCGGCCTCCAGGTGGCGGGGGGCGATGGACTGGGAAAGGGACCATTCCCGATGGTGAAAGCGGCCGATGGGACCTGGAGCGTGACTATTGCGCGCCCCGTGCCGGGATTTCACTACTACTGGTTCGTCCTCGATGGCGTCCCGGTCAACGACCCCGGGAGCGAGACGTACTTCGGTTATGGCAGGGAAACGAGCGGAATCGAGATACCGGAGCCCGGCGCCGACTTCTACGAGGTCAAGAGCGTTGCGCACGGTGAGGTTCGCGAGAAACGGTACTTCTCCCGGACCACCGGGCAGTGGCGTCGTGCCCTTGTCTACACGCCGCCCGCGTACGACAGGGATCTCACCCGCCGCTATCCGGTGCTGATTCTGCAGCATGGCATGGGCGAGGATGAGACCGGCTGGACGCGACAGGGCAGGGCGCAGCTCATCCTCGATAACCTGATCGCCGCCGGCAAGACGCAGCCCATGATTGTCGTGATGGATCGCGGCTATGCCAGCCGGCCGGGAGCCCCGCCGTTCGCATTAGCGGGTGATGCCCGGCGGCGTGACCTCGAACTCGCCTTCGGCACATTCGCGGACGTGGTCAGCCACGATCTGATTCCGGCGATAGACGCCTCTTACAGGACCATCGGCGATCGCGGGCATCGGGCCATGGCAGGACTGTCGATGGGAGGCATGCAGACCCTCTTCATCGCGTCCCGCCACCTCGACGAGTTTGCCTACATTGCCTCGCTCAGCGGGCCGGTGCTTTACGGCACGGACCGTGACGAACGACTCGATGCAGGCTTTCAGGGAGAGTTCGACCCGAAGTCGGACTACGACGGTCTCTTCTCGGACCCTGCGAAATTCAACCAGCAGGTCAAGCTGCTATGGCTCGGAGCTGGCACCGAAGAGAAGGAGCTGCACGCGCGAGTCAGCGGTCTCGCTGACGCTCTGCGACGCAGCGGCATACGGGTGGTGTTCTTCGAGTCGCCTGGAACGGCGCATGAGTGGCAAACCTGGCGCCGCGATCTGTATGACCTGGCGCCGCGGCTGTTTCGCTGAGGATTCCGCAGCGCTAGCGCCCGGCAGGTAGGAGCCCCCTGTGTGCAAGAGTCCATCGCCGAGAGTGTTTCCCGGAGCTGCCGCCGGCATCCTGTGCGCGATCGCGCTGGCCGGCTGCGCCGTCAACCCGACATGCCCGCCGGTCGCAACACAGCCGGCACGCGCGTTTCGGTACGAGCACGCCGGCTGGGCCGACCTTCCCGGGTGGAGCTCCGAAAGCGTGCAGGAGGTTTGGCCGGCATATCTCGCGAGCTGTCGCGATCTGCGCTTCCGCCCCGGTTGGAGCGAGGTCTGCGCGGCGGCGCAGGGAATCGCTCCCGCAGCCGGGGCAGCGGAGATTCGCGCGTACTTTCAACAGTACTTCGAGCCTCACCGGCTGCAGAAGGGCACAGGCGCGCAGGCGGAAGACACCGGTATCGTTACGGGCTACTACGAGCCGCTGCTGCGGGGCGCGCGCACGGCGTCCGCGCAGTTCAGTACCGCGCTCTATTCCCCGCCGCAGGATCTTCTGACGGTCGATCTCGCGTCGCTCTATCCCGAGCTCAAGGGCAAGGCGGTCCGCGGCCGACTCGACGGAAATCGTGTCGTGCCGTACTACAGCCGCGCAGAGATCGCGGCCGACCCCGCGCTGCATGGTAAGGAGCTCGTCTGGGTGGATAACGCGCTCGATGCCTTCACGCTCGAGATTCAGGGCTCCGGGCGCGTGCAGCTCGAAGATGGCGAGACCGTCCGCATCCAGTACGCCGATCAGAATGGGCAGCCCTACCATTCGATAGGGCGCTATCTCGTCGACAAGGGTCTCCTGACGGTCGAGCAGGCGACCATGCCTGGGATTCGCGCGTGGCTCGAGGCGAACCCGGAGCGGATGCAGGAGGTCCTGGACGCGAATCCCAGCGTCGTCTTCTTCAAGGAGATGCCGCTCGGCAATCCGCAGGAGGGACCGAAAGGCGCCGAGGGCGTTGCGTTGACTCCGGGCAGATCCATCGCGGTCGACGCGGCGTACGTTCCGCTCGGCGCGCCCGTCTTTCTCGCCACGACCTTTCCCGCGAGCGATGCCCCGCTCGAGCGTCTCGTGATCGCACAGGATACCGGCGGCGCGATTCGCGGTGCGCCGCGCGCGGATTTCTTCTGGGGCACCGGCAATGACGCCAGGGACATGGCCGGCAAGATGCGCCAGAGCGGTGCGATGTGGCTGCTCTGGCCGCGCATGCTGGCACTGCCGCAGCCGCCGAAATAGCCTCCTGCCCGCAGAGCCACGCGCCATACACGCGGCGTCGACGACCGCTCTTGCTCTGTGGCGCCCGCAACGCCCAGAATCATAAAAAGGGTCGACGTGTGAGCATCACCAGAGAGCTGCGCGGCGCGCTGATCGTCTGCATCTGTCTGCTCTTCGCGAGCCTCGCACGCGCCCAGCCGCCGGCGCCTGCGGAGAGCGCGTATGCGCAGCTTCAGTGGCGTCTGCTCGGTCCGTTTCGCGGAGGCTGGGCGACCATGGCCGTCGGTGTCCCGACTCAGCCGGATACCTTCTACTTCGGCGCGGCGGGCGGCGGCGTATGGAAGACCGTGAACGCCGGCCGCACGTGGGTATCGGTCGGGGATGCGCTGCCGGCCTCGGTGGGCGCCCTTGCCGTGGCGCCTTCCGATCCTGACACGATCTACGTAGGAACCGGGCAGCCGGAGCCGCGCTACGACACGATCGCAGGCCGCGGAGTGTACAAGTCGACGGACGGCGGGCGCAGCTGGAATGCCGTGGGCCTCGAGGGGACGCAGCACATCGGCGACATCTGGATCGACCCGCGGGATGCGAACGTCGTCGTAGTGGCGGCGCTCGGGCACCTTTTCGGCCCCAACCCCGAGCGCGGGATCTTCCGCTCTCGCGATGGCGGGCGTACCTGGACTCACGCGCTGGCGATCGACGAGATGACCGGGGCGGTGAGCCTCGCCGGCGATCCGGCCAATCCCGATCTGTTGTACGCCGCCGTGTGGCAGGCACGTGTCTGGCCGTGGCTGTCGTATTTCCTGCCGGTCAGGGGACCCGAGAGCGGCATCTACCGCTCGACCGACGGCGGCGCGACCTGGCAACGCCTGGGCGGCCAGGGCTGGCCGCTCGCCCCGCTCGGGCGCATCGGCCTCGCGGTGACGCACACCAGCGCGGGCGTGCGCATCTACGCGACGGTCGATGGCGCGAAAGACGGCGGCGTATGGCGCTCGGACGACGGCGGCGGACATTGGCTGCATGTCAACGAGCGGGAGGATGTGATCGGCAGCTGGTACGCCGGACGCCTGACCGTCGATCCCCGCAATCCCGACGTTGTCTATGGGGTGGGGCGGGCGCTGCGCCGCTCAACCGATGCGGGGGTCCACTGGACGCCGATCAAGGGCGCTCCCGGCGGCGACGACTACCATTTCGTGTGGATCAATGCCGCGCACCCTGAGCGCTGGATTACGGCCTGCGACCAGGGTGCCGTCATCAGCCTGGACGACGGACACACCTGGAGCGACTGGTATAACCAGCCGACCGGGCAGTTCTACCATCTGGCGACCGATGCGCGCTTTCCGTATTGGATCTACAGCGGGCAGCAGGACAGCGGCACGGTCGCCGCCGTCAGCCGCAGCGATTACGGCTCGCTCACGTTCCGGGACTGGCACCCGGTCGGCGGCGATGAGCGGGACTTCATGCTGCCCGATCCCGATGCGCCGGACATCGTCTACGGCAGCGGACTGGGCGGCCACGTATCGCGTTGGGACGCCCGCACCGGCGAGGTGGCGAACGTATCGCCCTGGCCCGCAGGCGCCTATAACGCCCGGCCCACGGCCTTCAAGTATCACTACGGCTGGATCACACCGCTCGTCTTCACTCCCACCCGCCCGCACGCGCTGCTGTTCGGCGCGCAGGTGCTGTTCCGCTCCGTGGACCACGGCACGCACTGGAATGTGATCAGTCCCGATCTGACCGGCAAGCGCGCCGATGCCACCGGCTGCCAGGACGATGTGAGCATGGAGGCGGCGAAGGGCTGCGGGTTCGGCGTCATCGTGAGCATCGCGCCTTCGCCGAGGTCCGCCGATGTCATCTGGGTGGGCACGGACAGCGGTCTGCTGCAGCTCACGCGCGATGGTGGCAAGCACTGGAGCGAGGTAACGCCGCCGCCGGTCGTGCCCTGGAGCAAGGTGAGCTACATCGAGGCCTCGCCCTTCGACGCGGCCGCGGCCTACGCCGCAATCGACAACCAGCGCCAGGACGACTTTCGCCCCCACGTGTTTCGCACCCGCGACTTCGGCGCGACCTGGACTGCGATCGATTCCGGGCTGCCGGCTGCGCAGTTCGTGTCGGTCGTGCGCACCGATCCGCAGCGGCGCGGACTGCTGTACGCGGGCACGGCGGAGGGGGTTTCCGTCTCCTTCGATGACGGCGAGCACTGGCAGGGCCTGCAGCTCAACCTGCCTCACGCCTGGGTGCGCGATCTGCTGGTGCACGGCGACGATCTCATCGCCGCCACCCAGGGCCGCGCCATCTGGGTGCTCGACGATGTGAGCGCGCTGCGGCAACTCGCGCCCTCGACCAGCCAGGAGCGCGTGCACCTGTTCACCCCGGCGCGCGCGTGGCGCGTTCAACCCAACAACAACAGGGATACGCCGCTGCCGCCGGAGATGCCCGTGGGGATCAATCCTCCGGCCGGAGCTCCCATCGACTACTGGCTGGGGCCCGACACGCGCGCTCCGGTGACGCTCGAGATCCGCGACTCCGGCGGACGGCTGGTGCGGCGCTTCAGCTCCGAGGACAAACCTGAGCGGGTCGAGGCGAGCAATGACTACTTCGCACCTGGGTGGCTGCGGCCTGTGCCGCCACTCTCCGCGGCTCCAGGTGCACACCGGTTCGTGTGGAATCTGCGCTATCCCCGGCCGCGGGCGATCGAATATGAATACAGCATCGCAGCGGTATTCGGTGAGGACACACCGACCAGCGTCGAGGGGTCGTTCGTGCTGCCGGGCAGCTACACCATCACGCTGTCCGCGGGCGGCGAGACGCGGCGGGCGCCGCTCACGGTCAGCATGGATCCGCGCGTGCATGCCGACCCTGCAGCTCTTGGCCGGCTGTTGACCTTCAGCCGCCAGCTGGACCAGTCGATCGAGCGAGTCCGGACGGCGCACGAGGCTCGCGGCAGTCTCGGGGAGCAGCTCGGAAGCCTCACGAACCGCCTCGCGGGCGATGCGGTGCACGCCGCGCTGCTGCAGGAAGCGTCCTCGGTACGCGAGTTGCTGGCCCGCCCGGACCGCGATACCGATCTCGCTCCGATCAGCGAGCGGTTGGTCGCCCTGAAAGCCGACCTGGAGGCGGCGGACCTCGCTCCGACGCCGGCGCAGCGGCAGGTGGCTGCCTACTACACCGCCGAGTTCGGCCACGCGCTGCAGGGATGGCGGACCTCGACACAGCCGGCGCTCGGATCCCTCAACCAGCACCTGCGTGCCGCGGGCATGGCGCCGCTCACGGTACCCGAGCCGGCGCAAGCGGCTCGGGAAGAGAGATGAACCGCAATCGGCCAGGAGCGGGTATTGCGTGAAGCCCCGAGCTCGCCGCACCCTCTACCCCGCAATCAGGCCCTACCGCAAAGGGTATCTGCGCGTATCTGAACCGCACGAGATCTATTTCGAGGAGAGCGGCAATCGAAGCGGCAAGCCCGTGATCTTCCTGCATGGTGGACCGGGCGGGGGCACCGAAGCCAAGATGCGCCGCTTCTTCGATCCCAAACGCTACCGCATTGTCCTGTTTGATCAGCGTGGCTGCGGCAAGAGCCGGCCCCACGCAAGCCTGGTCGACAACACCACCTGGCACCTGGTGGAAGACATCGAGCGCCTGCGCCAGCACCTGGGGATCGATCGCTGGTTGGTATTCGGAGGATCATGGGGCTCTACCCTGGCTCTGGCCTACGCCGAGACTCATCCCCAGGCCGTAACAGAGCTCATCCTGCGCGGCATCTTCCTGCTGCGGCGCTGGGAGGTGGAATGGCTGTACCAGAACCCGTTCGGCACCGGCGCTCAGTTCCCGGAAGGGTGGGAGGAGTTCATCAACCACATCCCGCCCGAGGAACGTGGCGACATGATCGGCGCCTACTACAAACGGCTGACGAGCCCGGATCGGAAGGTCATGATTGCGGCCGCCAAAATCTGGTCGGCCTGGGAAGGCTCCACCATCCACCTCCAACCCGACCCAAGAACGGTCGCCTCGTTCAAACAGCCCGCATACGCTGCCGCTTTCGCCCGGATCGAATGCCACTACTTCCTCAACAGAGGGTTCATGCGGTCGGACAACCAGCTGCTGGAGGACATCGGCCGCATCCGCCACATCCCCGCGGTGATCGTCCACGGACGCTACGACGTGCTCTGCCCGGCCAGGATTGCCTGGGAACTGCACCGCGCCTGGCCGCGAGCGGAGCTGCGCATAGTCCCCGACGCCGGACACTCCGCCTTCGAACCGGGCATCACGCACGAGCTGGTCTCCGCGACCGATCGCTTCGCCAGGAATGCCGGACGCGAGGCCGGCGGATATCGCACGCGCTAGTTGCGGCGTCCATGCTCAGCGATTGGGAAGGAACAGATCATGGCGAGGCTAGTATTTGCGCTGAACCAGTCCCTGGACGGCTACGTCGACCATACGGAATTCTCGCCACCTCCCGCGCTCTTCCGTCACTTCATTGAGCAGGTGCGCAGCTCGGCAGGCCTCGTCTACGGTCGCCGCATCTACGAGGTCATGCGTTATTGGGACGATGACCGTAATGTGGTGAGCGCTGAGGAGCACGACTTCGCGGCCGCGTGGCGCAGCCAACCGAAGTGGGTCGTGTCGCGCTCACTGAAGTCGGTCGGTCCCAACGCCACGCTTCTCGGCGACGACCTCGAGGCGGCGATACGTGGGTTGAAGGCTCGGCTTGCCGGGCAGATCGACGTTGCCGGACCAGAGCTGGCGCAAAGCCTCACCGATCTCGGTCTGATCGATGAGTATCGGCTCTACCTGCACCCCGTCGTTCTGGGTCACGGCAAGCCGTTCTTCGCCGGCCCTCGGCCACCGCTGCGCCTCGTGGCCAGTGATCGAATTTGCGGGGATGTGATCAGGTTGACCTACGTTCCTGGCTGATCGCGCGGTGGCTCAAATCTCCTCAGGAATGATGTGGGAGATCACGCCACCCATGTTGGTTTTCGTTCCGGCTCTGGCTTCGCCGACGTGCATGTACTCATCGAAGATGAGGTAGTGAACGACGTCGCGGAACCTGAGTGCACGCTCCACCGGCCAATCGGCAAAGCTTTCTTCCGCCCGCCTGACAATCTGTGCAGCCCGCTCGTCACCAGGGCCAAGTCGCCGTTTGATCACGGCCTCGTACAGCGCTCGCCCGGAGAGTCCTGGCTGCTCGCGCTGCACCGCTCGAAACAGTTCCAGCAATTCCTCCGCCGCATGTTTCGCATAGCGACGCTCACTCTGCGCCGAGAAAAGGCGCGAAGTACCCCACATTTCTGCTCCCCGTTCCCCGCAGACCAGAAATCCTATATCGGGAGGCGGACAGGCAAAAGCCCGGCAATTCGCCGGGGAACAAGCGATGACAAAGCTCTCCGCGACCGTGCCCCCGGTTCGATTGCTGCGGATGCGAAAAAGCAAGCTGGCATCCATCTCGGGTCGCGACCCACGTGCGGCCGAGCTCGCGTTCCCGACACATCCCGCAATGCCGCCGTTTGGCGACATCTGGCGTCAGGGGCGCGATCGCGCGTTAGATTGCGGACCTGCTTGAGGGGCGGTCGCGCACGTCCGACAGGCGTGCCGGTCAACGAGAGGGAGTTCGCCATGATCAGGATCCGGAATTTCTTCATCGCCATCATCGTCGCGGCTCTCGCCCTGTCATGCGGGGGAGGCGGATCGGGTTCCAGCTCCTCCATGTCCGGCATGCACAACGTCGTGGCAACCGGGGTGATCACCGGCTTCGGCAGCATCTACGTGAATGGGGTCCATTTCCAGACCACGGGCGCTGTGATCGTCAAGAACGGCCAGACGGTCGATCAATCGCAGCTCGCGGTCGGCGAGCTCGCGCGCATCAAGGGCCAGGCGAATCAGTCGGACGGCCAGGGCGATGCCGAGGAAGTCGACGTCGACGAGACGGTCGTCGGCCCGATCAGCGCGATCGACACCACCAATAACGCGGTCACCGTGCTCGCCCAGACGGTCAAGATCAATGCCGGCACGTCATTCGGCAAGAGCATTCAGTCAGGAGATATCACCGGACTCACCATGAGCGAGGTGATCCGGGTCGACGGCATGCGGGACGCGAGTGGCAACATCGTCGCGACGCGCATCGACCAGGGCTCCTCGAGCGATCCACTGCAAGTCGTCGGAACGGTCGCGGGCCTCGACTCGATGGCCCACACATTCATGATCGGCTCCCTGATCGTCGATTTCTCGAGCGCCAATCTGGAGCATTTCCCAAGCGGCGGCCCGAGCAACGGGGACACGGTCGAAGTGCAGGGCACGAGCTTCAATGCCACGACCACCACGCTGACCGCGACTGAGTTACGGCGCCTGATGACCGACCTGGAGGAAGGCGGCGAGGACATGAACGTCGAGCGCGAGGGCCTGATCACCAACTTCATGTCGGCCACGCAGTTTGACGTCGGCGGACAGGCCGTGACCACGACGAGCTCGACCATGTACACGAACGGTACCGCGAGCGACCTGGCGAACAACGTCAA
>DASQIP010000052.1:0-16185 GCA_035631515.1 Steroidobacteraceae bacterium | reverse complement strand
GAAGTCGACGAAGCTCTGCTTGAGGAGGCCGAAGTCGCCGCCGTGCGTGACCAGGTGATCGTTGTCGATGTTGGTGACGATCGCGATCAGGGGCTGCAGGTGCATGAACGAGGCGTCGCTCTCGTCGGCTTCCGCGACCAGATAGCGTCCCGCGCCGAGCTGCGCGCCGCTCGCGGCGCTCTTCAATCTGC
Source organism: Steroidobacteraceae bacterium (assembly GCA_035631515.1). GTDB lineage: Bacteria > Pseudomonadota > Gammaproteobacteria > Steroidobacterales > Steroidobacteraceae > 13-2-20CM-66-19. The sequence goes on along the minus strand of DASQIP010000052.1, from coordinate 15,994 downwards.
CGCCGATGACGAAGGTCGGATCCTCGCCGCCAGCGGTGAGGATGCTGGCGAGCAGGCTGGTGGTGGTGGTCTTGCCGTGGGTGCCGGCCACCGCGATCGAGTAGCGGAAGCGCATCAGCTCGCCGAGCATCTCGGCGCGCGACACGACCGGGATGCGCCGCTCGAGCGCCGCCTGAACCTCCGGGTTGCCGCGCGGCACCGCGCTCGATGCCACCACCACATCCGCGCCCGCGACGTTCTGGCCCGCATGCCCGATAGTGACGCGCGCGCCGAGGGCGCTCAGGCGCTGCGTCACGGCGCTCGCGCGCGTATCCGAGCCCTGCACCGTGTAGCCGAGCGACAGCAGCACCTCGGCGATGCCGCTCATGCCGCTGCCGCCGAGGCCGACGAAATGGATGGTATTGATGCGGCGCATGCGGTCGCGCCGGTCGGGGCTCACGCGCCGCTCGACCGCCGGACGTTCGGGCATCGTGCGCCGCTCGTGCATCAGGCGGCCCTCACGAGCGCCAGGCACGAGTCGGCGAGCTCGTCGGCGGCGCGGGGTGTGGCGAGCTGCCGGGCGCGCTCGGCCATGGCGAGGAGCTTGCCGCGCCCCTGGCACAGCCGCTCGAGCTCGGCGCCGAGCCGCTCGGCGGTGAGCTCCCGATCGGCGACGACCACCGCGGCGCTCTCGCGTACCAGGTACTGCGCGTTGTGGGCCTGGTGGTCGTCCACCGCTCCCGGAAACGGCACCAGCACCGCGCCGATCCCGACCGCGGCCAGCTCCGACACCGTGAGCGCGCCGGCGCGGCAGATGACCAGGTCCGCCCACGCATAGGCCTCGGCCATGTCGTCGATGAAGGGGCGCACGTCGGCGCGTACGCCGGCGCGCGCGTAAGCGGCGCGGCCCTCCTCCAGCCAGCGCTCGCCCGCCTGGTGACGTACGTCGAAGGCGAGCCTTCCCGCGAGGCGCGCGAGGGCGAAGGGCACCACCGCGTTGAGCCGCGCCGCACCCTGGCTGCCGCCGAAGATGAGCAGACGTATCGGCCCCGTGCGGCCTGCGAACCTGGCGGCGGGCGGCGGCACGGCACTGATGTCGCGCCGCACCGGGTTGCCGATGAGGCGCGCGTGCACGTCGCGGCCGAAGCTGTCGGGAAACGCCTCGAGCACCACGCGCGCCAGGTGCGCGAGACAGCGGTTGGTGAAGCCGGCGACGGCATTCTGCTCGTGGATGACGAGCGGCCGGCGCGTCAGCCAGGCCGCGACCCCGCCGGGCCCGGTGACGAAGCCGCCGAGGCCCACCACGACCAGCGGCCGATGGCGCTGCATGATCTTGAGCGCCTGCACGAGCGCCACCGTCAGTCGCCACGGTGCGGCGAGCCAGGCGAGCGCCCCTTTGCGGCGCAGTCCCGCGATCGACAGCCGCTCGAGCGGAATGCCCTCGGCCGGAATGAGGCGCGCCTCGAGTCCGCGCTCGGTGCCGAGCCACACGACCTCGTGGCTTCTCTCGCGCAGCAGCCGCGCCAGCGCCAGCGCCGGAAACACGTGCCCGCCCGTGCCGCCCGCCATGATGAGGATCGGACCGCTCATAGCGCTCGCACCGTGGCCGAGCCGCGGCCGGCGGCGCTCGCCTCGTGATAGACCCGCAGCAGCACCCCCACCCAGGCGAGCGTCACCACCAGGCTCGAGCGCCCGTAACTCATGAGCGGCAGCGTCAGGCCCTTGGTCGGCAGCACGCCCATGTTGACGCCGATGTTGATGAAGGTCTGGATGCCTACCCAGAGGCCGAAGCCCGCCGCGAGATACGCGGGGAACTTGAGCCCCGCGTCGGAAGCGAGGCGCGCGATGTGGAAGGCGCGCCAGATGAGGATCAGGAACAGCCCGAGTGTCAGCACCACGCCGGCCAGCCCGAGCTCCTCGGCGAGCACCGCGAACAGGAAATCGGTGTGCGCCTCGGGCAGATAGAACAGCTTCTGCACGCTCTCGCCGAGGCCCACACCGAGCCACTGGCCGCGCCCGATGGCGATCAGCGACTGCGTGAGCTGGAAGCCGCTGTGCCAGGGGTCGGCCCACGGATCGAGAAACGCCGTGAGGCGGCGCACGCGGTAGCTCGAGCCGAGGGCGAGCAGCGCGAAGCCGCCGGCGGCGAGCGCCATCATCGCGAGCACGTAGCGCAGCCGCGCGCCGGCGAGGAACAGCAGCGCAAAGCCCGCGGCGAACAGCACGGTCGCGGCGCCGAAGTCCGGCTCGACCACCAGCAACGCCGCGGCGAGGGCGAGCAGCGCGAGCGGCTTGGCGAGCCCGGCGAGCTGCGCGCGCAGCTGCGCCTCGCGCCGCACGGCGTAGCTCGCCAGGTAGGTGAGCACCAGCACCCGCGCGAGCTCCGAGACCTGGAAATTGACACCCGCCAGATGCAGCCAGCGGCGGCTGCCGTTCGCCGCATGCCCGAGTCCCGGCACCAGCACCAGCACCAGCAGACCGAGCGCCACGGCCAGCAGCGGCGTCGAGGCGCGCTCGAGCCACTCGGTGCGCAGTGAAAAGACCAGCACCGCGCACGCGAGGCCCACCGCCACCAGCGCCAGCTGCCGCTCGAGGAAGTAGAACGGCTGCCCGGTCTCGCGGCTGGCGATCGAGACCGAGGCCGAAGTCACCATGACGAGCCCGAGCAGGGTGAGAGCGAGCGTCACGGCGATGGTGATCGAGTCGAGGTGCACGCCGGCGGCGCGCCCCGTGGAGCGGGCAAAGCCCATGAGCGGCTGGGCGTACACCGCGCTCATGCCGCCAGCTCCCCGACCGCTTGCGCAAACACCGCGCCGCGCTGCGTGTAGTCGCGGAACATGTCGAGGCTCGCGCACGCCGGCGACAGCAGCACCGTGTCCCCGGGCCGCGCCGCCCGCGCCGCGGCGCGCACCGCCTCCGGGAGCGTCGCGCAGGTCTCGAGCGTGCACACTCCCGCGAGCGCACCGGCGAGCAGCGGTGCATCGCGGCCGATCAGCACCGTGTGGCGCACCTTGCCGCGAAAGGCGGCGGCGAGCGGCGCGAAGTCCTGGTTCTTGCCCTCGCCGCCGGCGATCATCACCAGCGGCCCGCTCATCCCCGAGACCGCCGCGAGCGTCGCGCCGACGTTCGTGCCCTTGGAGTCGTTGATGTAGGTGACGCCGCGCACCTCGGCCACCCACTGCGAACGGTGCGGCAGCCCGGGGAATTCCTCGAGCTCCTCGAGCATCGCCGCGAGCGGCAGCTCGAGCGCCTCGCCGAGCGCGAGCGCGGCCAGCGCGTTGGCGGCATTGTGCAGTCCCTTGATCCTGAGGCGCGCCACCGGCAGGAGCGGCGCCGTGCCGCGCGTCAGCCACCAGCCGCCCTCGTGCATCCCTAAGGCGTAGTTGGCGCCCACCGCGGCGCGCAGCGAGAAGCTCAAGGTGCGGCGCGCGGCGCGCGGCATCGCCATCACCAGCGGGTCGTCGAGGTTGACGACCGCGGTATCGCAGCGGGCGAAGATGCGCGCCTTGGCGGCGGCGTAGTCGCCGATCGACGCGTAGCGGTCGAGGTGATCGGCGCTGACGTTGAGGACCGTCGCCGCCCGGCACTTGAGCTGCGCCGTGGTCTCGAGCTGGAAGCTCGAGAGCTCGAGCACGTAGAGCGCGGTGCCGGGGGAGAGCAGGTCGAGAGCCGGCTCACCTAAGTTCCCCCCGGCGCGCACCTTGAGTCCGGCGCGCTCCGCCATGCGCGCGAGCAGCGTCGTGACCGTGCTCTTGCCGTTGGTGCCGGTGACGCCGGCCACCGGCGCGTCCACCGCGCGCGCAAAGAGCTCGATGTCGCCGACGATCTCGAGTCCCCGCGCGCGCGCCGCGGCGAAGAACGGCTGTGCGAGTGAGACTCCCGGGGAGGCGACTACGCACAACGCCTCCTCGAGGAGCGCCGTATCGAGCGAGCCTAAGCGCAGCGGGATGCCGGCATCGAGCGCAACCAGCGCCGCCAGCTCGGGGGGCGCGGTGCGCGTATCGGTGACCGCCAGACGCCAGCCCTGCGCGCGCAGGTAGCGCGCCGCGGACAGACCGGTGCGGCCGAGTCCCACGATCACGGCATAAGGGCGCCTGTCGGCGGGGCGTGTCATCGCAGTTTCAGCGTCGCCAGTCCCGAGAGCACCAGCAGCAGCGAGATGATCCAGAAGCGCACGATCACCTTCGGCTCCGCCCACCCCTTGAGCTCGAAGTGATGATGGATCGGCGCCATGCGGAAGATGCGCCGCCCCGTCAGCTTGAAGGAGGCCACCTGCAGGATCACGGAGGCGGTCTCGAGCACGAACACACCGCCCATCCACAGCACCACGAGCTCCTGCCTCACGATCACCGCGAGCACGCCGATGGCCGCGCCGATCGCGAGCGCCCCGACATCGCCCATGAAGACCTGCGCCGGGTAGGAGTTGAACCACAGGAACCCGAGCCCGGCGCCGGCGAGCGAGGCACAGAAGACCAGCAGCTCGCCCGCGCCGCGGATCTCCGGAATCTGCAGATAGTGGGCGAACACCGCGTTGCCGCTCGCATAGGCGAAGATGCCGAGCGCCGAGGCCACGAGCGCCGCCGGCATGATCGCGAGCCCGTCGAGGCCGTCGGTGAGGTTCACCGCGTTGCTCATGCCGACGATCATCAGATAGGCGAGCACGATGAAGCCGAAGGCGGTGAGCGGCGCGTGGAAGGTCTTGAAGAACGGCAGGAACAGCGTCGTCTCCGCAGGGTCGGCCGCGGTGTAGTAGAGCGCCACCGCGGTGGCGAGCCCGGCGACCGACTGCCAGAAGTACTTCCAGCGTGGCACGAGCCCCTTGGGGTTCTTCACCATGAGCTTGAGATAATCGTCGTAGAAGCCGATCAGGCCGAAAGCGAAGGTGACGCCGAGCACCGTCCACACCAGGCGGTTGTTGAGCTCCGACCACAGGAGCGTGCTCACGAGCGTGGTGATGAGGATCAGCGTGCCGCCCATGGTCGGCGTGCCCGCCTTCAGCAGATGTGTCGGCGGGCCGTCGTCGCGCACCACCTGGCCGATCTGCCCGCGCACCAGGCGCGCGATCAGCGGCGGACCGATGACGAGCGACAGCCCCAGCGCCGAGACCGTGGCGAGAATGGCGCGGAAGGTCAGGTACGCAAAGACGTGCGCGCCGGGGACGTGGCCGAACTGCTGTGTGAGCCAGTAGAGCATTCAGTGCCCCCCTGCGGCCGGGGCCGCATCGCCCGCGAGCGCCCCGACCACGCGCTCGAGACGGTTGAAGCGCGAGCCCTTGACGAGCACGCGCGCCTCGGCGCCCGCCGCGCCGAGTGCGGCGCGCAGCGCCGCGGTGAGCGCCGGCACGTCGGCGAAGGACTCGCCGCCGGCACCGAAGGCCGTGGCGGCGCGCGCGGCGAGCGGCCCGGTCGCGTACAGCCGCTCGAGCCCCGCGGCACGCGCGAACTCCCCGAGTCCCACGTGCTCCTCGAGGGCGTACGCGCCGAGCTCGGCCATGTCGCCGAGCACCAGCCAGCGGCGGCCGGGCAGCGTCGCGAGCACCTCGATGGCCGCCCGCACCGAGCTCGGATTGGCGTTGTAGGAATCATCGATCAGCCAGCCGCCGCCGACGGCGCGGCGGAACTGCAGCCGTCCGGGAACGGCGCGCACCGCCGCGAGTCCGCGCACGATGTGCTCGAGCGTGGCTCCCGCGCTGGCCGCGGCGGCGGCGGCGGCCAGGGCGTTGGCGACGTTGTGGGCGCCGCCGAGACTCAACTTGATCGCGGCGCTGCCGAGCGGGGCGCTGAGGCGGAAGCTGGTGCTGAAGCCCTCGGAGCCGACCGCGGCCGCGACCTCGCTCGCCGAGAAATCGGCGCCCGCACTCAAGCCGAAGGTGACGACGCGCGCGCTCGTCGAGGCGCGCCACATGGCGGCGAAGGCATCGTCGGCGTTGATGACCGCGGTGGCCGAGGGGTCGAGTCCCGCGACCATCTCGCCCTCGGCGCGCGCGACGCCCTCGAGGCTGCCGAAGCCTTCGAGATGCTCGGCCCCGGCATTGGTGATCAGGCCGACGGTCGGGCGCGCCACGTCGACCAGGTGCGCCACCTCGCCCGCACGGTTGGCGCCCATCTCCACCACCGCGAAGCGCTCCGCGCCCGTCAGGCGCAGCAGCGTGAGTGGCACGCCGATGTGATTGTTGAGGTTACCGCGGGTCGCGAGACACGGGCCCGCCTCGGCGAGGATCGCGGCCAGCATCTCCTTGGCGGTGGTCTTGCCGTTGCTGCCGGCGACGCCCACCAGGGCGCCGGTGAACTGCGCGCGCCAGCCGCGCGCGGCGCGCTCGAGCGCGGCCTGCGTGTCGGGGACCACGATCTGCGCGAGCGCGATCTGCTGCTCGCGCTCGACCACCGCGCCGGCGGCGGCGGCGGCGGCCGCGGCGGCCACGAACTCGTTGCCGTCGAACTTCGGTCCCCGCAGCGCGATGAAGAGCTCGCCGGCCTGGAGCGCGCGCGTGTCGCTCACCACGCTGGTATAGGCGCGATCGGCGCCGGTGAGGCGCCCGCCCGCGAGACGCGCGAACTCACCGAGCGTGCGCCTCATGTAGCCCCCTCCCGCAGTGCCTCCATGACGACCTGGCTGTCGCGGAACGGCCGGCGAGCGGTGCCGACGATCTGGTAGTCCTCGTGGCCCTTGCCGGCGATCAGCACCACATCGTCGGCGACACTGCGGCTCAGGGCGAGGCGGATGGCGAGCGCGCGGTCGTGCTCGACCACGAGCGGCGTCTGCCGCGAGATCCCGGCGAGGATATCGGCGACGATGCGCGCCGGGTCCTCGGTGCGCGGATTGTCGTCGGTGACGATGAGGTCGTCGGCGAGCTCGGCGGCGATGCGCCCCATGAGCGGGCGCTTGCCGGCGTCGCGATCCCCGCCGCAGCCGAATACCACGCGCAAGGTGCCGCGGCAGTGCAGCCGCACGGCGCGCAGCGCCTTCTCGAGCGCATCGGGAGTGTGCGCGTAGTCGACGATCGCGAGCGGCGCGAGCCCCCGCCCGCCGAACATCTCCATGCGGCCGCTGGCGGCCCGGCAGCGCCCGAGCGCGCGCACCGCCGCGGCGAGCGGCACGCCCCACGCGAGCAGCACCGCGAGCACGGTGAGGGAATTGTCCACGTTGAACTCGCCCATGAGCCGCACGGCGAGCTCGGCCGTTCCCCAGCTCGAGTCGATGGCGATCGTGAGCCCGGTCGGCTCGGGCTGCACGCGCACGGCACGCACGAAGCGCCCCGTGCCCGGCGCACGCGCGCCCGGCGCCGCACGCGTCGTCACCGTGAGCTGTGCGGGCGAGGCCTCGGCCGCGAGCGCGGCTCCGAACGGATCGTCGATATTGATCACGCGGTGCGCGAGGCCCGCGACGCGGAACAGGCGCGCCTTGGCCGCGCCGTAGGCGTCCATAGTGCCGTGGTAGTCGAGGTGGTCGCGCGTCAGATTGGTGAAGGCGGCGGTATTGAAGCGCACACCGTTCACCCGGCCCTGATCGAGCGCGTGGCTGGAGACCTCCATGCTCACGCACTCGGCGCCGAGCGCACGCAGCGCGGCGAGCTGGCGCTGCACGTTGATGGCGTCGGGGGTGGTGTGCACGGTGGCCGTCAGCTGCGGCGGTCGGCCGAAGCCGAGTGTCCCCATGTAGGCGGCGGGCCTGCCCAATGCCTCGAGCGCCTGCGCCAGCAGCCACGCGCAGGTGGTCTTGCCGTTGGTGCCCGTGATCCCGGCGACGGTGAGCGTGGCGGACGGCGCTGCGAAGAAGCGATCGGCGATCACGCCGGCGTGCTCGCTCAAGTTGGCGAGGGCGGCCACGAAGGTGCCGGGCGGGGGCGCGGCCAGCGCATCCGCCTCGAGGCCCTCCGGGTCGTAGAGCACGGCGCGCGCGCCGCGCCGCAGGGCTTCGCTCACGAAGCGCACGCCGTGATGCGTGCGTCCGCGGCAGGCGAGAAACAGTGCCCCCGGAGTCACCGCGCGGCTGTCCGCCGTCACGTCGCTCACTAAGAGCGGCACGGGGGCTGCGAGCATTCCCGCGGTGAGCTCGGCGAGCGAGTGGCCGGGCGGGGCGGCGTGCAGCTGCGGGCTCATCGCAATGCCGCCGTGCGCAGAGTCTCGGGCGCGCTCGAGGGCAGCTCCTCCGGAGCCCGCACGGGCTCGTCGGGTGCGACCGCGAGCAGGCGCAGCGCTCCGCCCACGACGCGGGAGAAGACCGGGGCGGCGACCTGCCCGCCCATGTGCTGGCCCGCGCCCGGCTCGTCGATCACGACGACGGCGGCGAGCCGCGGCGCGGTCGCGGGAGCCACGCCGCCGAACACCGCCATGTAGCGATCGGTCGAGTAGCCTCCGGCGGTCGCCTTCCACGCGGTGCCGGTCTTGCCGGAGACGGTGTACCCGGGAATCGCCGCGAGCTTGCCGGTGCCCTCGGCCGCCACGACCGATTCGAGCATGGTGAGGAGCTCGCGGCACGTGGCCCCCTCGAGCACGCGCGTGCCGGCCGCTGCCCGCTCGGCCGCGAGAAACGATAGCGGGCGCTCGACCCCGAGCGCGCCGATGGTCGCGTAGGCATGGGCGAGCTGCAGCGGCGTGACCGAGAGGCCGTAGCCGTGCGACATGGTGACGATGCCGATCGGCCGCCATTGCGAGTAGGCCGGCAGCAGCCCCGCGGACTCGCCCGGATAGCCGCTGGTGGTGACCTCGCCGAACCCGAGCCGCGTGAGCGTCGCCCACGCCTGCTGAGGTGCGAGCGAGAGCGCGATGTGGGCCATGCCGACGTTGGAGCTCTTGGCGAGCACGGTGGCGATGTCGATGCGCCCGAAGTTGTGCTCGTCCTCGAAGATCTTCACCCCGACCTTATAGAAGCCGGGCGAGGTGTCGATGATGCTGTGCGTATCGTACTTGCCGGCCGCGAGGGCTGCGGCGACCCAGAACGGCTTGATCGAGGAGCCCGGCTCGAAGATGTCCGTGACGGCGCGGTTGCGATAGTCGGCGGCCTGGATCTGCTCGCGGTCGTTGGGGTTGTAGGCGGGCTGGTTCACCATGGCGAGCACTTCGCCGCTCGTGACGTCGAGCACCACCAGCGAGCCGGCGCGCGCGCGCTGGTCGCGCACCGCCGCCTTGAGCTCGCGGTAGGCGAGATACTGGATGCGCAGGTCCATCGACAGCACCAGGTCCCGCCCCGGGCGCGTGGGCCGGATGCTCTCGACGTCCTCGACGATGCGCCCGTAGCGGTCCTGGATGACGCGCTTCGCGCCCGCCTCGCCTGCGAGCCAGTGGTCGAAGGCGAGCTCGAGCCCCTCCTGCCCGGCATCGTCGACGTTGGTGAAGCCGAGCAGGTGCCCGGTCACCTCGCCCGCCGGGTAGTAGCGGCGATACTCGCGCGAGGTGTAGACGCCCGGAATCGCGAGTGCCTTGATCTCGGCGGCCTCGGCCGGCTGGCGGCCGCGCGCGAGATAGAGGAATTCGCGGTCGAGATTGCTGGTGACGCGCCGCTCGAGCTCCTGGCGGTCGAGGCCGAGGGCGGCCGCGAGGCGCGGGATCTGCTCGTTGGCGAGCGCGAGCTCGCCGGGGTTCACCCAGATCGAATCGACCGGAGTGCTCACCGCCAGCGGCTCACCGTAGCGGTCAGTGATGGTGCCGCGATGGGCGGCGATCTGCAGCACGCGCGAGAAGCGCGCATCCCCCTGGCGCGCGAGAAAGCCGTGATCGACCAGCTGCAGGTCCACCGCGCGCCACAGGAGGGCCGCGCAAGCGAGCGTGAGAGCCGCGAGCAGCGTGTGCGCACGCCAGCGGAACGAGCGCGGCGCCGGGTCGCCCCGCAGGCGGCCGGCCTTCACGGCGCGACCACCACGATGCTGTGCGGCGCCGGCATCGCCATATGCAGCCGCGTGCTCGCGACGCGCTCGACGAACGCGTGGCTCGACCAGGCGCTCTGCTCGAGCTGCAGCTGTCCCCACTCGATCTGCAGGTTGTCGCGCCGCCCGTTAAGCGCCTCGAGCTGGATGAAGAGCTCGCGCGCGCGGTGCTCGCAGTAGACGGCGCCGGCGGCCGAGGCCAGCACCGCCAGCCACAGGAGCGGCACCGCCATGGCGAGCGCGGCCCGGGCGCTCATGCGAGCTTCTCCGCGACGCGCAGCAGCGCGCTGCGCGCGCGGGGATTCCTCTTCAGCTCCGCGTCCGCCGGCCGCGTCTTGCGGCCGATGATCCTGAGCACCGGCGCGGCATGCGGCGGCAGCACCGGCAGGCGCGCGAGCGCCGGATCGGGCTGCGACGCGCGCTGCATGAAGCGCTTGACCGCCCGGTCCTCGAGCGAATGGAAGGTGATGACGGCCAGGCGCCCGCCAGGGCTCAAGGTGGCGAGCGCGCCCGTCAGGCCGCGCTCGAGCTGTCCGAGCTCGTCGTTGATGAACATGCGCAGCGCCTGGAAGGTGCGCGTCGCCGGATGCTTGCCGGGCTCGCGCGTGCGCACCGCCTGCGCCACCACCTGCGCGAGCTGACCCGTACGCGCAAGCGCGGCGCTGCGCCGCGCCTCGACGATGGCGCGGGCCACACGCCGCGCGAAACGCTCTTCGCCGAAGCTCGCGATCACTTCGCGTATCTCGTCGACGCTCGCCCGAGCGAGCCAGGCCGAGACCGGTTCGCCGCGTGTCGGGTCCATGCGCATGTCGAGCGGGCCGTCGGCGCGGAAGCTGAAGCCGCGGCGCGCGTCGTCGAGCTGCGGCGAGGACACGCCGAGGTCGAAGAGCACGCCCCGGCAAGGACGACCTTCTGCGTGTAGCGGCACGAGCGCGCCGAGATCGGAAAACGACGCGTGGACGAGCGCAAGCCGCATTTCGTGGGCAAAGCGCTCAGCTCCCGCCGCGATGGCCTGCGGATCGCGGTCGATGGCGAGCACGCGCCCCTCCCGACCCAGGGCCTGGAGTATGAGTGCCGTGTGGCCGCCGCGCCCGAACGTCGCATCGACATAGTAACCGTCCGCTTCCAGGGCCAGGCCCGCTAGCGCCTCCGCGGCAAGCACCGGTGTGTGCTCTTCCCCCATAGAAGCGGCGCGTCTCTGGCCCAAATCCACCTGGGGCGGCAGCCCCGCCCCTCATTCCGTCTCATCGCGGCCCGATGGCCGCCTCTACAGCGAGAGCGACTCGAGCTCGGACGGCAGATCGGTGGCTACCTCTTCGTTCTTGAGCCACAGGTCGCGCCGTTCGTTCCATCGCGACTCGTCCCATAGCTCGAAGCGGTTTCCCTGGCCGATCAGCATCCCGTGCCGTCCGAGCTTCGCGAACTCGCGCAGCTCCGGCGGCAGCAACACCCTGCCGTGTCCGTCGAGCGGCAGATCGGTGGCATGCCCCACCATCAGGCGCTGCAGCCGCCGGGCCGTCGGATTGAGGCTCGGAAGGCTCATGAGCTTGCGTTCGATCTGCTCCCACTCGGGCAGCGGATAAATGAGGAGGCACTGGTCCTTGTCGACGGTGACCACGAGTCGTCCCTGGGCGAGGCCCGCAATCTGGTCGCGGTAGCGGGTGGGCATGACCATCCGCCCCTTGTCGTCCAGGGTGATCTTTGTTGCACCGCGAAACATGACCTGTTGGGCGCCTTACCGCCCATTTCCCCCCACTTTCTCCCACCGGCCGCCACTATGGAATCGGCGCGGAACTATGTCAATTGGAAAAAGTGAGAAATTCGTCGCAGTCACAACGACTTATGTACAAGGGACCCGCCTGGAAAGCGGCCGTTGTGGTCAGTCGGAGGCGCTTTCGCTCATAGCAATCAGGGGGTTGGCCCGTGAACCTTATACAGTGGCTCACTGACTGGCTGGCTGGACGAGCACTCCGGCAGTTGCGCGGGGGGATCACCGGTGGGCGCGTGGCGATCCCGAAAATGCCTTCCGGGGCGCAATGTTCGAAAGTCATCTAATTTGCCCCCGGGGACCCCTGTAGAGGGCCTCAAGGAGCCATGGTTAGACGCTTTTCTAACTATTGCGGGGTTGAGTCACTTTCGGGGTACCACATACGCTCAGCGGGTGTTCGACGAGCACCTGTGACCCGTGCGCTCGCCGACCCCAAAGGCTAGGCCTCGAACGCGTGACGGATCCACTCGATCCGCGGCTCAGGCGCCGCAAGATCGCTCACGACGAGCACATCGAACCGGACGGGAAGGCGCGCGAGGTCCGCGCGCTGCTGCAGCAACTGCTGCGCGGCGCGCGTGATGCGCCGCTGCTTGCGCCGATCGACGCTCGCGGCGGCCGAGCCGAAGGTGGCATGCGCGCGCGTACGAACCTCCGCGATCACGAGGACGCCGCGCTCACGTGCGATGAGGTCGAGCTCGCCGAGGCGGCGGCGGTAGTTGCGCTCGAGGATCTCGCAGCCGTGCGTGCGCAGAAATTCCGCCGCCAGATCCTCGGCGCGCTTGCCGCTTTGCTGTCGCGGCGTGAGCATCCGCGGCCCGGCTCGGCCCTGCGCGTCAGCTCGCCGTGGCCGTCACGGCGAGGCGTCCGGCAAGGCGCGCAACTCGCCGGCGTGCAGCTGCGCCCAGTTGAGCTCGCGGCGGATGCGCCGCTCGGAATCGAAGCTCAATCGCCCGGTGAGTCCCTCGATGTTGACGTCGCCCGGGCGGTTGCGCAGTGCCACCGCGAGCCGATAGGCATCGAAGCCGAAGGCGAACAGGCGGCTGCGCTGCAGGCCGCTGTTGGGCCAGGCATCGCGCGTCGCCGCGCGTACCGCCTCCGCGAGGTCGCCGCCCAGCATCCACGGCATGTCGGGAAACATGAGGCCATCGAGATCCTGGTTGGCGCGCACGTCCGGCTCGAAGGCACTCGAAGTGGCGTAGGTCGGTATGTCGCCGGCGAAATGAAAGCGCAGCTGCGGGCGCAGCAGCCGCTCGGTGTTGGCAGGCGCCGGAGAGAAAATGAAGCCGATGTCGCCGCGGCGCCGTGGCTCGAACTGCAGCTTGGTGCCGAGAACGCCTTCCAGCCGCCGGTAGCGCGCCTGGCTCTCGCTGATGCCGAGCGTCTGCGTCACGGCCTCGGAGAAATCGGTGCGGCCCGGATCGAAGGTCGCGGTCGCGATCAACTCGCCGCCATCGCTCTCGAGCTCCTGGCGAAAGGCCGCCAGCACGCGTGCACCCCACTCCCCCACCGGCACCAGGGCGATGCCGCGGCGGTGATGATCGGCGACGATGCGGCGCGCCACCAGCCGCGCCTCATCCTCGGGCGAGAGTGCGTACTGGTAGAAGCGCGGCGGCGCCGGCGTCTCGGGCGGCAGGAAATTGAGCGCGAGGAGCGGCGGGCGCGTACCGGCGAACTGCGCCGCGGCGATCACTTCCTCGCGCGTCAGCGGCCCCACGATGAGCTCGGCGCCCGACCTCGAGGCACGGCTCAGCGCATCCGCAACGCTCAGGACGCCGGTATCGTAGATCCGAACACGCCGCCCCGCCGCGGGCGCCTGGTAGTAGGCGGCGAGAAAGCCGTCGCGCACGTTCACCGCCGCGGACGCCGTGCGGCCCGTGACCGGAAGCAGCAGCGCAATGTGCGGAGCGACGACGGTTCCCGCCGGCAGCGCCTCGCTGCCCCCGGGTTGCCCGGCCCGCGCCGCACCTTCGGGAGGGGTCGGTTGCCCGGGGCGCGCGGGCTGCTCCGGCACCGGCGGCGGCGCGATCAGAGAGCTCGGGCATCCGCTCAGGAGGAATGCGGCGGCGAGGGCGGCGCCAGGCGTAATCCAACGGGTGAACGGCATTGGTTAGACTGACCTCGAGGAGCCGCGGCTCCGTGCGGCACGAGGCTTGCGATTATAGATGGTCAAGACGCCCGGCACGCTGCTCGTCGTAGCCACCCCCATCGGCAACCTTGCGGACTTGAGCCCGCGCGCCCGCGAGGCGCTGAAGCGTGCCGCGGTCATCGCCGCGGAAGACACGCGCCACACGCGCGCGCTGCTGCAGGCGACCGGGGTCGCGACGCCGCTCGTATCGCTGCACGCTCACAACGAGCCGCGGCGCGTACCGGAGCTGCTCGAGCGGCTCGCCGCGGGCGAGGATGTCGCGCTGGTGAGCGATGCCGGCACGCCGCTGCTCTCGGATCCCGGCTTCGAGCTCGTGACCCGCGCGGCCCAGGCCGGATTCGCCGTCCACGCAATCCCCGGGCCCTCGGCGATCACCGCCGCGCTCGCGGTGGCGGGGCTGCCGACCCAGCGCTTCTGCTTCGAGGGGTTCCTGCCGGCGCGTGCGGCCGAGCGCCGCGCGGCGCTCGCAAGCCTCGCGCACGAGCGGCGTACGCTGGTGTTCTTCGAAGCGCCGCACCGCATCCGGGCGGCGCTCGCCGACCTCGCGGCGGAATTCGGCGCCGACCGGCAGGCGGCCGTGGCGCGCGAGCTCACCAAGGCGCACGAGACGCTCTACCGCGGCACGCTCGGCGAGCTCGCCGCGCGTGCCGGGCGCGAGGAGAACTTCGCACGTGGCGAGCTCACGCTGGTGGTGCACGGGGCGGCTGCCGCGGCCGGCGCGGTCGACGGCGCAGAGCTGCGCCGCACGATGGAGATCCTGCTGCGCGAGCTGCCTCCCGGCCGGGCGGCCGCCACCGCGGCGCAGCTGACGGGAGCGACCCGCGCCGCCGCCTACGCGCTCGCCACTCGCGCGGCTGCGCAACCGGGGCGCCGCGAACCGCCGCCCGACGGGAAGGAGGAGATGCCATGACGAAGCCGCACCCGGCGATTGCCCGCGCCGAAGCCTTCTGCGCGCAGCTCGGGCTTCGCATTCCGGTGCTGCTCGCGCCGATGGCCGGGGCCTGTCCGCCCTCGCTCTCCATCGCGGTCGCCGCTGCGGGCGGGCTCGGAGCCTGCGGCGCCGTCGCCATGCAGCCGGCGGCGATCCGGGCGTGGGCGGACGAATTCCGGGCCGGCAGCCGCGACGGCACCTTCCAGATGAACCTGTGGATTCCGGAGGCGGCGCCGGCGCGCGACGCGGCGGTCGAGGAGGCGATGCGCGCCTTCCTCGTACGCTTCGGGCCGGCGGTTGCGGCCGATGCCGGCGACTACTCGCGGCCGGATTTTGCGGCGCAGTGCGCGGCGCTGGTGGAGGCGGGGCCGGCCGCGATCTCCTCGATCATGGGACTTTATCCCGCGCCGTTCGTCGATCGAATGAAATCGAGCGGCATCCGCTGGATCGCCACGGTGACCACCGTCACCGAGGCACGCATCGCGGTCGCCGCCGGCGCGGACGCCGTCGTAGCGCAGGGCATGGAGGCGGGCGGACACCGGGGCGCGTTCGACAGCTCGCGGGCCGAGCGCGAGCTCATCGGGCTGTGCGCTCTGCTGCCTGCGGTGGTGGACGCGGTCAAGGTACCGGTGATTGCGGCGGGCGGCATCGGCGATGCGCGCGCGGTCGCGGCGGCCCTCATTCTCGGCGCTTCGGCCGTACAGGTGGGAACCGTCTTCCTGCGCTGCCCGGAAGCGGGGGTGCCGTCCGTCTGGGCCGACGCCATCGGCGCGAGCCTGCCGGAGCAGACGCTCATTTCCCGTGCCTTCTCCGGCCGCCCGGGACGCAGCATCGCCACCGCCTATGTGCGCGCCGCCACGGCGCCGGGCGCGCCGGCGCCGGCGGCCTACCCCGTGCAAAGCGGGCTGACGGCGGCCATGCGCACGCACGCCGTGAAGGCGAACGTCCTCGACGGACTGTCGGCGTGGGCGGGGCAAGCGGCGGCCCAGGCGCGGGCGGTGCCGGCCGCGCAGGTCGCCCGGGAGCTGTGGGACGGCGCCCGCGCGCTGCTCCAGCCCGGGTGAGGACCGTGCCCGCCCGCTACCGGTTGACTTCCGCCCCCGCCGCCCTATCGTGCCGGGTCAGAGTCGGCCGGGCAGTCGCTGCTCCCGCGCCAGCAATGGCGCAGGGGTGGAGGAAAGTCCGGGCTCCGGCGGATCGGGTGCCAGGTAACGCCTGGGGGGCGCGAGCCCACGGAAAGTGCAACAGAGAGCAGACCGCCCAAGTCCCTCACGGGACCGGCAAGGGTGAAACGGTGCGGTAAGAGCG
>DASQIP010000051.1:0-3167 GCA_035631515.1 Steroidobacteraceae bacterium | reverse complement strand
GTAGTCGTCCGCGCCGGCATCGAGCGCCGCCACCTTCTGCTCCTCCATGGTGCGCGCCGACAGCACCACGATCGGCACCGGCGACCAGGCGCGCACCCGGCGGATGACCTTGAGCCCGTCGCCGTCCGGGAGCCCCAGATCGACGAGCAGCAGGTCCGGCTTGTGGCTGCGCGCCTCGATCTCCGCGCGCAGCGCGGTGTCGGCCTCGATGCAGCGGTAGCCTTCGGCGGTGAGCAGCACGCGCAGCACCGCGCGGATTCCCGGCTCGTCCTCGATCACCAGCACCTGGTGCATCGCCTCGGTCATGGCGGCGGCTCGCCCGCGCCGGCGAGCGCGGTGGGCGCCCCGGCGGCCCGGGTCTCCTCGGTGGCCGGCAGGGTGAATACGAAGCGCGCCCCGCCGCCCTCGCGCCGCTGTGCCTCGATCTCGCCGCCGTGGGCGCGCACGATCGCCTGCACGATGGCGAGTCCCAGTCCCACGCCGACCACGGTGCCCTCTTCGCTCCCGCGCTGGAACTTGTCGAACAGGCGCGCCGGATCCCCGGCCGGCAGGCCCGGCCCGTCATCCTCGACCGACACCTGCACGAAGTCGCCCGCCGGCACCGCCGACACCGACACGCGCGTTCCCGGCGGGGTGTACTTGGCGATGTTGTCGAACAGGTTGGACAGCAGCTGCACGACGAGCGTGGCGTCGACCCATACCGGCGGCAGATCGGGCGGCAGGCGCGTCTCCACGTGGTGGGCGGCGAGGCGCTCCCGGTAGCGCGCCAGCGCGCTGCCCACCAGGTCGTCGAGCGTCTGCCAGTCACGCCGCAGCGTCACCTGACCCGCCTCGAGGCGCACCAGATCGAGCACGTTGGAGACCAGCTCCGACATCTCGTGCGCCGTGGCCTCGATGGAGCGCGCCAGCTGCACGCGCGTCGCCTCATCGAGCGTCGCGCCGTGCTGGGCGAGCGCACTGCCCGCGCCGGCCATGACGGCGAGCGGTGTGCGCAAATCGTGCGATATCGAGGACAGCAGCGTGTTGCGCAGTGTCTCGCGCTCCGCGGCCAGGCTCGACTGCACGGCGATCTCGCCGAGGTGCGCGCGCTCGATGGCGAGGGCGACCTGGCTGGCGAAGGTCTCGAGCAGGTGGCTCTGCTCGGGCAGCAGCACGCGGCGCGCGTTGTCGGGCAGCACCGCCAGCACCCCTACCGTGCGCCGCTCGTCGCCGAGTGGCACGTACAGGCCGCGCGCGGCGGGCAGCGTATCGGAGCCGAGACCCGCGCGCCGGCCGTGGTCGGCGACCCACTGCGCCACCGCGAGATCGGCACCGCGGAACGAGGCCTCGAGCGGCGCCTCCGCGGGGTAGTGGAGCTTGCCGTCCGCATCCGGCAGCAGCACCGTCGCCTGGCACTGGAAGACTTCCGCGACGTGGCGCACCGCCACGCGCGCCATGTTGGTGATGCCGCGGGTGACGGACAGCTCGCGGCTCATGGCGTAGAGCAGCGCCGTGCGCCTCTCGCGCGCGCCCGCCACGCGGGTCTGCTGGCGCACGCTCGCGGTGAGGGTGGCGATGACGAGAGCGATGGTGACCATGGCGGCGAAGGTGACCAGATACTGCACGTCCGACACCGCGAACGAGAAGCGCGGCGGCACGAAGAAGAAATCGAACGCCGCGACGTTCAGCACCGCGGTGAGCGCCGACGGACCGCGCCCGAGCTTCAGTCCCGCCACCGTGACGCCGAGCAGGTAGATCATGACGAGGTTGGACAGCTCGAAATGCGGGTACATCAGCGCCGCGAGCCCGGTGCACGACGCCGTGACGGCCACCGCCCACGCGTAGCGGTCCCAGCGCACCGCGGACGCCGCCGGCAGCTCACCCGCGCCCGGGCGCACCGGCGGCGCCTGGGGCGCCCGCCCGGCGGCGGCGATCATCATCACGTCGAAGCCGCGCGCGCGCCGCACCAGCTCGGTGGCGGTGGAGGGCCGCAGCCAGGCGCGCCAGCCGCGCCGCTTCGGCGCGCCGACGATCACCCGGGTAGCGTGGCGGGTGTGGGCGTATTCGAGCAGCGCATCGGCGGCCGAGGGCCCATCCAGGGTCACCGTCTCGCCGCCCAGCGACTCCGCGAGCCGCAGCACGTCGATACGCCGGTTGCGCTGCACGTCCGAGAGACTCAGCAGCGAGGGTGTCTCGACATAGACCACGGTCCACTCGGCATCGAGCGCGTCGGCTATGCGCTTGCCGGCGCGCACCAGCTGCTCGGCCTGCTCGTCCGGCCCGACGGCGACCAGCACGCGGTCACGGGCGCGGCGCGCCTCGGGACGTTCCGCCGTCAGCTCGCGCGATGCCGCCTCGACCCGGTCCGCCACCCGGCGCAACGCGATCTCGCGCAGCGCCATGAGATTCTGCTTGCGGAAGAAGCGCTCGATGGCGGTGCCCGCCTGGCTGCCGATGTACACCTTGCCGGCGTGCAGACGCGCGATCAGGTCATCCGGCGGCAGATCGATGAGCTCGATGTCATCGGCCTCGTCGAACACGTGGTCGGGAAGCGTCTCGCGCTGGCGGATGCCGGTGGTCTGGTAGACGAGGTCGTTGAGGCTCTCGAGGTGCTGGACGTTGACCGTGGTCCAGACGCTCACCCCGGCGGCGAGCAGCTCCTCGATGTCCTGCCAGCGCTTCGGATGCCGCGGCGCGGGCTCGCCGCCGACGAGGTTGGAGTGCGCCAGCTCGTCGACCAGCAGGATCTCCGGATGGCGGGCGAGCGCCGCGTCGAGATCGAATTCCTGGCGGACGATGCCCCGATAGCCCACCGGCAGCGTCGCCAGCCGCGGCAGGCCTTCCAGCAGCCGCTCGGTCTCGACGCGCCCGTGGGGCTCGACGTAGCCGACCACGACGTCGTGGCCGGAGGCGCGCATGAGGCGCGCCGCCTCCAGCATCGAGTAGGTCTTGCCGACGCCGGCCGAGGCGCCGAAGAAGATGCGCAGCCGGCCGCGCTTCTCGCGCGCCTCCTCGGCCTTGACTCGCTCGAGCAGCTGGTCCGGGTCGGGCCGGGCTTCGGCCATGTCAGGTCATTTCAGCGCGTCGAGTGCCAGGTTGAGCTCCAGAACGTTGACGCGCGGCTCACCGAGAACTCCCAGCAACCTACCCTCGGTATGCGCGGCAATCAATGCCCGCACCTGCGCCTC
>DASQIP010000050.1:0-4004 GCA_035631515.1 Steroidobacteraceae bacterium | reverse complement strand
CCGCTGCGGCGCGCCCTGTGACGGCGGTCGCACTTAACATAGCTCATTTGCGCACATACTGATCCCGGCTCGAGTGGGGGAATCGCTCGCATGTGCACGGGATCTGTCGACGCACGACGCGCGCGGCGGCGCGCCGCGGGCGGCGCGCTGCCCGCACTGCTCGCGGCGGCGGCGGCCGTGGCCGCTGCGGCCACGCACCCCGGCCTCCCGCCGGTGCGGCTCGGCGATCTGCCCGCGAGCTGGCACGACGATCTCGGCCGGGCGTTCGATCTGCACGCGGTACAGGGCCGCGAGGTCGTGCTGACCATGGCGTATGCGACCTGTCACCGGGTGTGTCCGGTCACGATCCACGACCTCGGGCAGCTGCAGCAGGACTTCGACCGGCGCGGGGTGCGGGCCGAGTTCATCGTGGTCGGGTACGATCCCGACGCCGACGACTCCGCGGCCTGGCACCAGTACCGCCGCAGCCGGCATCTCACGCGCGATAACTGGCACTTCCTCGTCGGCACCCGCGCCGACGTGCAGCGCATCGCGCGTCAACTCGGATTCAGATTCTGGAAGATGGACGAGCACGTGATCCACGACTCGCGCATCGTCCGCTTCGATGAGCACGGAGCGCTCATCGCAACCGACGCAGCGGCAGGGCTGCGCTTCACAGAGAGGTAGCTGTCTTCATGGGTATCCAGGGAAACCTGCGTGTCACGCGTGTCCGCTTCCGGCCTGGCCTGCTGCTCGCCGCCTGCCTCGGTCATTCACTGGCCGCCGCAGCGGCGGACACGCAGAGCGATCAGATCGCCGCGCTCCGCAAGGAGCTCGATCAGAGCATGCAGATGATTCGCGAGCTGTCACAGAAGGTCCACGACCTCGAGGCCCGGGCCGCTCAGCAGCCGGCGGCGCCCGCGGCGGCCCCCGGCACCACGCCCGCGACACCGGCCACCGCCCAGGCCCCCGCCGCTCCGGCCCCGGCCGTGCCTGCGGCCCCGGCGGCACTGCCCCCGGCCCCGGCGGCGCCCGATAACGCCTCACGTCTCACGTCCCTCGAGCAGACGGTCGCCCAGATGGCGGCCAATGCGTGGCAGCGCGCCGAGGACACCGGCATGCCGATGCACGGCTTCGCGGACGTGGGCGTGGGCACGCACAACGCCGAGTATCCCCAGTACCGGGGAGCCGACGTGGGCGAGCTGGATTTCTTCCTGACTCCGCGCCTCGGAGCGCGCACCCGTGCACTCTTCGAGCTAAACTTCGAGGTCGGCTCGGACGGCTCGGTCGGCGTCGACCTCGAGCGCGCGCAGATCGGCTATCAGTTCTCGGATTCCGCCACCATATGGCTCGGACGCTTCCACACTCCGTACGGTTTCTACAACACCGCCTTCCACCACGGACAATGGATCGCGATCGCGCTGCGCCGCCCGCGCTTCATAGAATTCGAGGACCACGGCGGAATCATGCCGGCGCATACCGTGGGGCTGTGGCTCACGGGCTCGGAGCGCCTCGGCGACATGAAGGTCACCTATGACGCCTATCTCGGCAACAGCCAGCGGATCTCGGGCGGCGTCCTCGATATGAATAACGCGGGCGCACCGCGCGGCAGCGCGATCGTCGGCGGCAACCTTGGCCTGCTGCCCGGCGGGGCGCTCGACGGGCTGAAGGTCGGGATCGATGCCTTCCAGACGCGTATCGATGACCAGGATCCGGTACCCGCGGCCTTTCCGCAGGTCAGCCCCTACTTCACCCAGGTGAAGAGCTACGGCGCCTACGCCGTCTACGACACCGACCGCTGGGAAGACATCGCGGAGCTGCATTTCTTCGACGACACGGATCTCACCGGGCATACCGGCTCGCACCGCAGCGATGCCGGCTTCATCCAGATCGGGTACCGTGCCGGCCGCTTCACTCCCTACGGGCGTTACGAGCGCGGATCGTTCCAGCAGTCCGATCCCTTCTTCGCCGCTCAGCTCAACGGTAACTCCTACGACCGCGAGGCGCTCGGCGTGCGCTTCGATATCGATCTCTCGTCGGCCCTCAAGATGGAGTTCGCCAAGACCAGCTCCACCGACCGGGTCATGAGCACCTACGGCGAAGCGCTCGTCCAGTACGCCATCCGCTTCTGAACGCGCACCAGACGCACCCTCAGGCATGACGCGAATCCCGGCAAAGCTCCTGCTCGCGACGGTGCTGGCAACGGCCGGCAGCGCAGCCCGTGCCGACGATCTCTACATCATCTGCAACCTGCAGCCGACGATCACGGCCGCCGACGTGCGCGACCTGTTCGTCGGCGAGAAGCAGTTCGTCGGAGCGATGAAGCTGGTTCCCATCGACAACAGCGCCGCCCAGAACCTGTTCCTCGAGCGGGTCCTGAAGATGACGGCTGCGAAGTACTCGGTCACCTGGATCAAGAAGTCGTTCCGGGACGGCATCAATCCGCCGGTGGTCGCCGGCAGCGACGCCGAGGCGATCGCAACCGTGAGACGCACCCCCGGGGCCTGCAGCTACGTCACTACGACGCCGGAAGGCGCTCTGGAAGTGGTCGCCAAGCTGTAGCGGCCGGTACCCGGGCCGGCGCGCCCGTGCCTGCAGCCCGTGCCCCTGTAATGTTGATCGCATGATATAAAAGCGGCTCATCGGGGGCAGGCGGACCGAGGGGTATGGCCAGAGCTAAGCTCATCGAGACCCGTTCGATCGACTACGTGCCGCTCGCCGAGCGGCACGGCAAGGTCTGGCACCTCTGGCCGGTGTGGTTCTCGGGCGATGCGCACCTCGCCACGCTCGCCGTCGGGGTGCTCGGCATCACGCTCGGCGGCAATCTGCTCTGGACCGCCGTCGCGGTCGTGCTCGGCAACGCGCTCGGCACCTTCTTCATGGCGTTCCACTCGACGCAGGGGCCGCAGCTCGGGCTCCCGCAGATGATCCAGTCGCGGCCGCAGTTCGGCTACACGGGGGCGCTGCTGGTGTGGGCCGTCGCCCTCATTGCCTACGTCGGCTACAACGCCTTCAACCAGGTGCTGGCCGCGCAGGCGTTTCACCAGCTGACGCCGGCGATCCCGGCGACCTCCGCCGGCGTCATCATCGCCTTTGCGCTGGTCGCGGTGAGCCTCGCCGCCGTCGGCTACGACCAGATCCACCGCGCCCAGCGCGGCTTCGCCTATCTCATGATCGCGATACTCACGGTGTTCTCGGTCGGCGGACTCGTCACGCTGCGCTTCTCCGCCGCGCAGTGGGCTGCCGGCGGCTTTCGCCCCGTGCCATTCCTCGCGCAGATATTTGCCGCGGCTTCCTACCAGCTCAGCTGGTCGATCTACGTGTCCGACTACTCCCGCTACCTGCCGCGCGACGTCGGTGTGCGCGAGTCGTTCTGGTGGACTTACCTCGGCGCCTTCGTCGGCGGCGCCTGGATGATGCTGGTCGGAACGGTGGCGGCCGCGATGGCGCCGCAGCTGGACGTGGCCGCCGCCATGGAGGGAGCCGCGGATGCGGTCATTCCGGGCCTTGGCAAAGTGCTGATCGCCGCAGCCCTGCTCGGCCTGGTCACGATCACCTCGCTCAACTTCTACGGCGCCTCGCTCACGCTGCTCTCGGTCGCCGATACCGTCCGCCCGCTGAAGTGCACGGCGGCCAAGCGCCTCGCGAGCCTCGGCGTCGCGCTGCTGGCAAGCATACTACTCGCCCTCAATTCGTCGGGTAACTTCGTCGCCCGCTTCCAGGATTATCTGTCGCTGCTGCTCTACCTGTTCACGCCCTGGACGGCGATCAACCTGGTGGATTTCTACCTGGTGCGCAAGGGGCACTACTCGATCCGGGAAATATTCAACTCCCGCGGCATGTACGGTCAGTGGAACTGGCGCGGTCTCAGCGCCTACTTCAGCGGCTTCATCGTGATGATTCCGTTCTTCAGCACCGAGAGATACACCGGACCGGCGGCGCGCGCGCTCGGCAAGGCCGACGTCGCCATGCTGGTGGGCCTGCCCGTGGCAGCCGCGGTTTATCTGCTCGGCTGCCGCTCGATG
>DASQIP010000049.1:0-7869 GCA_035631515.1 Steroidobacteraceae bacterium | reverse complement strand
CTGGTCGCGGAAGCCGACGAGAGCGACGCCTCGTTCATGCACCTGCAGCCCCTGATCGCGATCGTCACCAACATCGACAACGATCACCTGGTCACGCACGGCGGCGACTTCGGCCTCCTCAAGCAGAGCTTCGTCGACTTCCTGCACAATCTGCCGTTCTACGGGCTGGCGGTGCTCGGCGTGGACGACGCCGAGGTGCGCAGCATCGTGAGCGAGGTCGGCCGCCCGATCCTCTCCTGCGGGCTCGAGCGGGGCGCCGACGTGCGGGCGGTCAACGTGGCTCCCGCGGGCCTCAAGACCCGTTTCGACGTGGTGCGCGGCAGCGGCACGCCGCTCGCCGTCACGCTGAACCTGCCGGGCACGCACAACGTGCGCAACGCGCTCGCCGCGATCGCGGTCGCCACCGAGCTCGGTATCGACGATGCGGCCATGCTGCGCGCGCTCGAGGGCTTCCAGGGCGTCGACCGGCGGCTGCAGCACATCGGCGACGCCGACACCGCGGTCGGCCGCCTGACCGTCATCGATGACTATGGCCACCACCCGACCGAGGTGGCGGCGACGCTGGAAGCGGTGCGCCAGGGCTACCCGGGTGCCCGTGTGGTGCTCGCGTTCCAGCCGCACCGCTACACCCGCACCCGCGACCTGATCGACGACTTCGGCCGGGTGTTGAGCCTCGCCGACGTGCTGCTGGTGACCGAGGTGTACGCGGCGGGCGAGGCGCCGATCGCAGGCGCAGACGGCCGCGCCCTGTGCCGTGCGGTGCGCAGCCGCGGGCAGCTCGAGCCGCTGTTCGTCGAGAAGGTCGAGGAATTACCCGCGGCGCTGCGCGGGCTCGTGAAGGGGGGCGACGTCATCGTCGCCATGGGGGCAGGCAGCATCAGCGCGGTCGCGCACCGGCTGCCGGCGGCGCTCGCGGGCCTGCTGCCGCCGGGAGGCGCGTCATGAGCGTCGCGGTGGCCGCCGCCTTCAGCGCGCGCGTGCGCCGGCACGAGCCCCTGAGCCGGCATACCTCCTGGCACGTGGGCGGGCCGGCCGAGGTGTTCTTCAACCCGAGCGACCGCACCGAGCTCGCCGCGTTCCTGCGGGCACTGCCCGCGGGCGTGCCCATCTGCTGGATCGGGCTCGGCAGCAATCTGCTGGTGCGTGACGGCGGGCTGCCGGGCGTCGTCATCTCGACGCACGGCACGCTCGATGCGCTCGAGCGCATCTCCGCGACCGAGGTGCGTGCCGAAGCGGGCGTGGCCTGCGCGCGCATCGCGCGGCAATGCATCAAGTGGGGCCTGGGTCCCGCGGAATTCTTCGCCGGCATCCCCGGGACGCTCGGCGGCGCGCTCGCGATGAACGCCGGCGCCTTCGGCGGCGATACCTGGAGCCACGTGCTCAGGGTCGAGACGATCGACCGCCACGGCAGGGAGCGCGTACGGGAGGCGAGCGAGTACCAGGTGGGCTACCGCACGGTGAGCGCGCCGGCGCCCGAAGAGTGGTTCGTCGGCGCGAGCCTGACTTTCGAGCGCCGCCCCGGCGCGCACGCCGGCGAGGTACAGGCGCTGCTGGCGCGTCGCAAGGAGTCACAGCCGATCGGCGAGTGGAGCTGCGGCTCGGTGTTCACCAATCCGCCGGGGGATCACGCCGCCCGCCTCATCGAGGCCGCGGGCCTCAAGGGCTTTCGCATCGGCGATGCGTCGGTGTCGAACAAGCACGCGAATTTCATCATCAACCACGGCACGGCGCGCGCCGCCGACCTCGAGCGGCTCATCGAGCACGTGCGCTCGACGGTCGAGCGGCTGCACGGCGTGTCGCTGCACCCCGAGGTGCGCATCGTGGGTGTGCCCTGAGGAATCAGCCGTGCGTCTCACCTACCAACCGACGCTCGTGAGAAGAGTCAGCGATCCGAGGGACTTCGGCCGCGTGGCCGTCATGCTCGGCGGGGACTCGAGCGAGCGCGAGATCTCGCTGCTCACCGGCAACGCGGTGCTCGAGGCGCTCAAGCGCCGCGGCGTCGACGCCCATGCCTTCGATCCGCGCGACGTTCCGCTCACCGGGCTCGGCAGACGGCGCTTCGCCCGCGTATGGATCGCGCTGCACGGGCCGGGAGGCGAGGACGGGACGCTGCAGGGCGCGCTCGAATACCTCGGCGTTCCCTACACCGGCAGCGGCGTCATGGGCTCGGCGATCGGCATGGACAAGCTGCGCACCAAGCGCCTGGCCCTGTCCTGCGGGGTGCCGACCGCGGATTTCGTGGTGCTGCGCGGACCGCAGGACTTCGAGCCGGCGCTCGAGCGCCTCAAGCTCCCGCTGATCGTGAAGCCGGCGACCCAGGGCTCGAGCGTCGGCATGAGCCGCGTGGAGCGCGCCGCGGATCTGCCGGCCGCGTTCGCGGCCGCGGCCGCGCTGGAGACGCTGGTGTTCGCCGAGCCCTGGATCACGGGCGCGGAGTACACGGTGGCGATCCTGCAGGGCGCGGCGCTGCCCTCGATCCGCATCGAGACGCCGCGGACCTTCTACGACTACGAGGCCAAGTACTTCCGCGACGACACCCGCTACTTCTGCCCCTCGGGCCTCTCGGCTCCGGCCGAAGCGCACCTCGCGAGCCTCGCGCTCGCCGCCTTCGAGGCCGCGGGCGCCTCGGGCTGGGGTCGCGCGGACTTCATGATGGACGGCGCGGGCAAGCCGCTGCTGCTCGAGATCAACACCATCCCCGGCATGACGAGTCACAGCCTGGTGCCGATGGCGGCGCGCGCGGTCGGCATCGACTTCGATGAGCTCGCCTGGCGCGTGCTCGAGACCAGCCTCGCGCGGCGCGCGGCGCCGCCTGCGGACCCGAAGGGCAAGTAGATGCTCCGGCGCACCAGGAACCGCCGCCGACCGACCGGGCCCGCCTGGCGGCTGCCGGCGATCAACTGGCGGCGCCTCGGCGCCATGCTCGGCGCGCTCGCCGCCTTAGGCGCCGCCGCGGGCGCGCTCGCCATGGCGCTCGATCAACCGGTGGCCTCGGTGTCGGTCGAGGGGAGCTTTCAGCGCGTCTCGCCGGTCGACGTCGAGCGCGTGGTGAAGAGCGAGTTGCACGGCGCTGGGCTGCTGTCGGTGGATCTCGCGGCCGTCAGGCGCGCGATCCATACGCTGCCGTGGGTGGACGCGGTGAGCGTGCAGCGCGCCTGGCCGCACGGACTCAACGTGCTGGTCATCGAGCAGACCGCCGCGGCGCGCTGGGGCGAGCAGGGCCTGATCAACTCCCGCGGCGAGCTGTTCGCGGTGGACTTGCGCCACATTCCGCCGGAGCTCGCGCAGCTCTCCGGTCCCGCCGGCGAGGAGCCGGCCGTGGCGCAGCGCTATCTCGCCGCCGCCGGGCGCCTCACGCAGGCGGGGCTGCGCATGACGGCGCTGCGGCTCGATGCGCGTGGCGCCTGGGAGTTCGATCTTTCCAACGGCGTCACCGTGCGCTTAGGGCGGCGCCAGGTGGACGAGCGGTTCGAGAAGTTCATGCGCGCGGCGCTGAAGCTCGTCACCCAGCGCGGCGAGGAAATCGCCTACGTCGACATGCGTTACACCAATGGGTTTGCCATCGGCTGGCGCGGCAACGCGCCGCATGCCGCTGGCAGGGAAGGCGGCAGCAATGCTTAAGCGCTCGGAACGGAACCTGATCGTCGGCCTCGACATCGGCACCTCCAAGGTCGTGTCGCTGGTCGCGGAGGCGGGTGCCGACGGCTCGCTCGAGCTGCTGGGTATCGGCTCACAGCCCTCGCGCGGTCTCAAGAAGGGCGTGGTGGTCAACATCGAGTCCACCGTGCAGTCGATCCAGCGCGCCGTCGAGGAGGCCGAGCTCATGGCCGGGTGCGAGATTCACTCGGTATTCGCCGGCATCGCCGGCAGCCACGTACGGAGCCTGAACTCCCACGGCGTGGTTGGCGTTCGCGACAAGGAGGTGACGCACGGCGACGTCGAGCACGTGATCGACGCCGCCAAGGCGGTCGCCATCCCCGCCGACCAGAAGATCCTGCACGTGCTGCCGCAGGAATTCATCGTCGACGGCCAGGAGGGCATCCGCGACCCGATCGGCATGTCGGGAGTGCGGCTCGAGGCCAAGGTGCACATCGTCACCGGCGCCGACTCGGCGGCACAGAACATCGAGAAGTGCATCCAGCGCTGCGGCCTCGACGTCGACGACGTGGTGCTCGAGCAGCTGGCGTCCAGCTACGCGGTGCTGACCGAGGACGAGAAGGAGCTCGGCGTGTGCCTGGTCGATATCGGCGGCGGCACCACCGACATCGCGGTGTTCTCCAACGGGGCGATCCGCCACACCGCCGTGATTCCGATCGCCGGCGACCAGGTCACCAACGACATCGCGGTGTCGATGCGTACCCCGACCCAGTACGCCGAGGACATCAAGATCCGCTACGCCTGCGCGCTCTCGCAGCTCGCCAATCCCGACGAGAGCATCGAGGTGCCGAGCGTCGGCGAGCGGCCGGCGCGCCGTCTGGCGCGCCAGACGCTCGCCGAGGTGGTCGAGCCGCGCTACGAGGAGCTCTTCGGGCTGGTGCGCGAGGAGCTGCGGCGCTCGGGCTTCGAGGAAGTGATCGCCGCAGGGATAGTGCTCACCGGCGGCAGCGCCAAGATGGAAGGCGCGATCGAGCTCGCCGAGGAAGTGTTCCACATGCCGGTGCGCCTCGGGGTGCCGCAGGCGATCGCCGGGCTCACCGACGTGGTCCGCAATCCTATCTACTCGACCGGCGTCGGGCTGCTGCTCTATGCGCGCGACAACCTGATGCCCGCACGCCGCGGGCACGCGCTCGGCACCAACGGCAAGTCGGTGTTCGAGCGCATGCGTTCCTGGTTCCAGGGGAATTTCTGAAGCTGACAGACGTGACTCTCGAGACTCAACCAACCCTTTATTCGTTCAAGGAGTAATGACATGTTCGAATTGATGGACGCATACAGCCAAAGCGCCGTCATCAAGGTGATCGGCGTGGGGGGCGGCGGGGGCAACGCCGTGGCGCACATGGTGACCGCCGGCATCGACGGCGTGGACTTCATGTGCGTCAACACCGACGCGCAGGCGCTCAAGCACGCCAAAGTGAAGACCGCGCTCCAGATCGGCTGCAACATCACCAAGGGCCTGGGCGCCGGCGCCGACCCGGAGATCGGCCGTCAGGCGGCCATGGAGGATCGCGACCGCATCGTCGAGCTGGTCGAAGGCTGCGACATGCTGTTCATCACCGCCGGCATGGGCGGCGGCACCGGCACCGGAGCGGCCCCGGTCGTGGCGCAGGTCGCCAAGGAGCTCGGCATCCTCACCGTCGCGGTCGTGACCCGGCCGTTCGAGATGGAAGGCAGCAAGCGCTCCTACGTGGCCGACACCGGGATCGCCGAGCTCACCAAGTTCTGCGATTCGCTGATCACGATTCCCAACCAGAAGCTGCTGACGGTGCTCGGACCGCAGACGACGCTGCTCGACGCCTTCAAGGCGGCCAACCAGGTACTGCAGGGTGCGGTGCAGGGCATCGCCGAGCTCATCACCCGCCCGGGCCTGATCAACGTCGACTTCGCCGACGTACGCACCGTCATGGCGGAGACCGGCATGGCCATGATGGGATCCGGGGCGGCGAGCGGCGAAGGCCGCGCGCGGGCCGCGGCCGAGAGCGCGGTGTCCTCGCCGTTGCTCGAGGACATCAACCTGGCCGGCGCCCACGGCATTCTGGTGAACGTGACCGCCGGCATGGATCTCTCTATCGGGGAATTCCAGGAGGTGGGGCAGATCGTGAAACAATTCGCCTCCGAGGACGCGACCGTCGTGGTCGGGACGGTGATCGACCCGGAGCTCACCAACCAGGTGCGCGTCACCGTCGTGGCAACGGGCCTCGGGCGGCCGGCTGCCGCTGCTGCAGCGCGGCCGGTCAGTCCGCGCGAGGCGTTCATGGCACGCGACCACCGCGATGCGCGCACCGAGCCCGCGATGCGCGTGGTGCGGCGCGCGCCGCTGTCGAGCAGCGACTACGCTGCGCTCGACAAGCCGACGGTGCAGCGTCAGCGCGCGGTCGGCGACGGGCTGCGTCCGGAGGCCGACGCCGAGGAGCTGCTGGACATCCCGGCATTCCTGCGACGGCAGGCGGACTGATGTGATACGGTAGCGCGTCTTACATAACGCTTCGGGAGGGGCTCACCGCGTGCTTCGGTGGCGCTCCCGCGGGCGTGGCGGAAGGCGTGTGTCAGCCGCAGCCGCTGCGGCCGTTTGAGACGGACAACACCAGCCAAAGCAGCATGGTCGGACAGCGAACGCTCAAGAACTCGATTCGTGCCACCGGTGTCGGCCTGCACACGGGCAAGAAGGTGCTGATGACCTTGCGCCCGGCGGCGGCCGACTCCGGAATCGTGTTCCGCCGCACCGACCTGCAGCAGCCGGTCGACATCCGCGCGCACGCCGAGAACGTCGGCGACACCATGCTCGGCACCACCCTCGGCAAGGGCGAGTCGCGCGTCTCGACCGTCGAGCATCTGCTGTCGGCATTCGCAGGTCTCGGCATCGACAACGCGATCGTCGAGCTGTCGGCGGCCGAGGTGCCGATCATGGACGGCAGCGCCGGTCCGTTCGTGTTTCTGCTGCAGTCGGCGGGCATCGAGGAGCAGCGTACCCCGAAGCGCTTCATCCGCGTGAAGAAGCGGCTGCGCGTCGACGACGGCGACAAGTGGGCGCAGTTCGATCCCTTCGACGGCTTCAAGGTCAACTTCGAGATCGAGTTCAACCACCCGATCTTCAAGCGCCGCGCGCAGCGCGCCTCGATGGACTTCTCCACCACCTCGTTTCTCAAGGAGGTGAGCCGCGCGCGCACCTTCGGCTTCATGCGCGATCTCGAGACCCTCAGGTCGCGCAACCTCGCCCTCGGCGGCAATCTCGACAATGCCATCGTGCTCGATGATTTCCGGGTGCTGAACGAGGACGGGCTGCGCTACGAGGACGAGTTCGTCAAGCACAAGATCCTCGATGCCATCGGCGACCTCTACCTCCTCGGGCACAGCCTGATCGGCGAGTTCAGCGGCCACAAATCCGGCCACGCGCTCAACAACAGGCTGCTGCGGGAGCTGCTCGCTGATGGCTCGACCTGGGAAGAGGTCACGTTCCAGTCCTACAAGGACGCGCCGATCTCCTACATCGAGGGGCCGGCGCTGCATCCTCCGCGAAGCTGATCTGAAGCCCGCATCGGGCGCTGCGCTGTCCTGCTGTGCGCAAGCCCCGGGCGCACCTCCCATGCGCCTGACTTCAGTCCCGGGGCCGCACCCGCACCACGACGCGCTCGAGGCCGTCTGCAGCCGCGAGGATGTCCCCCTCGAGCTCCTGAACGGCGTAGCGCAGCCGCGCCGACCAGGCGGCAGACTCGCCGAATATGACCAATGTGCCCTCGCGCTCCACGACGGACGACACGCGTGCGCGCAATTCCCCGGGCAGGTGCCCGGACAGCCATTCATTCCAGAATCTGGCGCGCCCGGCCTGGGCTGTGACGCGCGTCAAGACCGGCGCGCGTCCGGTCAGCAGGTCCTTTACAGAATCGAGCTGTCGCGAAATGCCGACGGCACCACTCCTCATTGGGGAACTGCCGCGCTTGTTTCGTGAGATTTTCTTGGGCATATTGCCAAAGTAGCTGTATCGGCAAACCCGCTGAAAGGCGGGGACGCAAAGCCACCGGTCTAAAGCGAGGAGCCATGACGGCGGGGTTGCCAGCATCGTACAGACGTTTATCTGAACGAGAACAAGACGATACACGCTCGGGGACCGGTGGGCCTGCCCCAGGCACGCTGGTGACATAAGGACCCGGAACCCCTGGCATGAACGTCATATTTCTCTCCAAACGCGCCGGCAGAGTACGCCAGTTCAACCTG
>DASQIP010000048.1:0-10773 GCA_035631515.1 Steroidobacteraceae bacterium | reverse complement strand
CGTGGGCGAAGGTCGCGCCTTTCGCCCACGGCCGCGAGGGTGAGGACATGGGCGAGGCGCACAGCGCCGAGCGGGCGCACAGGGATGTGCGCCCAGGGCTTGCGCGCAGCAGGACAGCGCAGCGCAATGTCCGAAGCCGAGCCAATTCATTTCAGTGGCCGGGAACGATCTTCGAGAGCTCGCCGGGCCGTGCGGCCGGCGGCCCGGTGTCGCGGGCGCCGCCCGCGATGAGGTTCGGAATGCGCGCGTCGTCGAAGTCCGCGCCGCGCGGGCCGACCGCGGTGCACAGCACCGCGAGGTGCAACGACGGGATGATCCATAGCCGGTTGCCGCCGTCATTGTCGACCGCGTAGGTGTCGGGCGCGACGTAGGGTTCGCTCGCGCCCGCGGCCTGGGCGCTCAGGCGCAGGTAGGCGCCGTAGTCGTGATCGGCGCGCGCCGGCATGCGCATCGAGCGCACCCAGCCCGGGCGGATGATCTCGTAGCCGCGGTAGTTGCCGTCGCCGAGCAGCAGCTCCGCCACGCGGATCCAGTCGCCCTGCCGCGCCAGCATGCAGCAGTCGGCGTGCGCCGCCCCCGCCGGGCGATCGAGGTAGAGCCAGGCGTCGCTCGCACCGATGCGCCGCCACAGCGCCTCCGCCAGATAGCTCGCGTAACGCTCGCCGGTGCCGCGCTCGAGCGCGAGCGACAGCAGCTGCGGGTCGGCGGGCTGCGGCGCCCGGCTCTCTCCCGGCACGCCCGTCAGCGGCCGTGCCAGCGCGGCCGCCACGATGTCGGTTCCAAACAGTGCGCGCGCCGCCGCCCCCCATGGGGCACCGCCCGGGGCGGGAGGCTCGAGGCCGCTCGACAGCTGCATGAGGTTGCGGATGGTGATGGCGCCGCGCCGATCGCGGGCGAGCTCGCGGACGATGTAGCCGAGCGGCTCGTCCGCCCAGCCGATCTTGCGATGCGAGATCGCACTCCCGGTCGCGAGCGCCGCCAGCAGGCGGGTAAAGGCCTGGGCGTCGGTGAGCGTGTCGAAGGAGCTCCCCTGCCAGTAGCGCTCGAAGACGATGTGGTCATGCCGCGCGACGATGAGCGCCAGCGAGCCGTGTGCGGCGGCGTAGGCGGCGGCCGCCGTGAGTGCGTGCGCGTCGAGCGATTCGAGCTCGGGAGTCACCCGCGGCGCCGGCGGCTGGTCGGAGCCGGCGACGCGCTCGCGCGGCTGGTACCAGGCGGGCACGCGCAGCTGCGCCTGCGTGTGCGCGCCGAGATACCGCTCCCAGAAAAGCGGCGAGCCCATGAAGGCCGCGAGCGCACCCAGCACGAGGAGCGCGCCGCCGAGCGCCGCCAGCGGCAGAGCGCCGGGCCGCGTCATCCCGCATCCTCAGCTCCGGCGCGCGGCGCGCGCACCGGGCGCGCCCGCACCGGCCCGCAATAGCGGGCGCGGCCATCCGCGAGCTCGAGCTCGTGGGTCGCGCGGCCGGGCCAGTCGTCACGCTGGTGAGTGGCCACCACCACGGCCGTGCCCTTGGCCGCCAGGGCGGCTATGCGGCGCAGCAGCGCGTGGCGGGTCGGCGCATCGACCCCGGCGAAGGGCTCATCGAGCAGCAGCAGCCTGGGCTCGCGCACGCACGCCCGGGCAAACAGCACGCGGCGTGACTGGCCATAGGAGAGCTCGGCGAGCGGACGCCGCGCGAGCCGCGTCAGTCCGAAGAGCGCGAGCGCGCGCTGCGCCGCGGCGCGGTCCGCCGGGCTTGGGGCGCCGTTGAGCCCAATGCTCGCATGGCGTCCCGATTGCACCACTTCGGCGACCGTGAGCTCGCGCGGATGTTCGGCCTGCAGATGCGGCGCGACCAGGCCCACGCGCCGGCGGAAGCGCTCGAGCGGCACGCCGGGGAAAACGCCGGCGCGCTCGATGCGTCCTCCCACGGCGACCCCGTGGTCGCCGTACAGCGTACGCAGCAGCGTCGTCTTGCCCGAGCCGTTGCGGCCGTGCACGACCCAACACTCGCCGCCGCGCACGGCGAGCGAGATGCCGCTCAGCGCGCGGCTGCCGTCGAGGTAGACGCGCGCGTCGCTCAGGCGCACCAGCGCGCGCCCCGCGCGGCGCGGGCGCCGCGCCGGGAGGCGGTGGCGCGGGCGCAGCCATGCGCCGAGCGGTGCGCCGCGCAGCGGGCCGCGATACACGATCCGGCCGCGCCCGAGCACCAGCGCACGGTTCGCCGCGCGCGGCACGTCCTCGATGCGGTGCGTGGCGAACACCCAGGGCAGGCGGCGGCCGCGGCGCGCCAGCCAGTCGAGCACGCGCGCCCGGTTGGCGGCATCGAGGCCGTTCAACACCTCGTCCAGCAGCAGCAGGCGCGGGCGCGAGGCGAGCGCACGCGCGAGCAGCGTCACCCGCCGCTCGCCGTAGGAGAGCGACAGGAAGCGGCGCGGCGCGAGCTGCGCCACGCCGAGTGCGCCGAGCGCGCGGCGCACGCGGCGCCGCTCGGCGGCCGACAGTGCCGCGAGCGGAATGTCGGTGCGCTGCACGCCGGTGCCGACGACGCGCTCGACCGTCATGTTCCAGCCGTAGCGCTGGTACTTGTCCTGCCGCTCCGCTCCGAGATAGGCGATCTCGTCGCGAACTTCCTGCGGCGTGGTCCAGTGCTGCCGGCCGCGCCGGTAGCAGCGCACCGGGCGCGCGGCGGGCGTGGGCCACACGGCGCCGGCGATGAGTTTCAGCAGTTGCGTCTTGCCGGCGCCGTTGGCGCCGGCGAGCACCCAGCGCTCGCCGGGGCGGATGGTCCAGGTGAGGTCCTTCAGGACCTGACGGCCGTCGCGGCGCAGATGAGCGTGCGTGAGGGAGACTTCGAGATAGCGGGGGTCGGCACGGCTCGTCATCGGGCGCATTGGAGCACAGTTCACGCGGGCGTTTGGAGTATTCTGCGCGCACCGCGCGCGCATACATCTTGTTGGAGGATCTCGAATGCAGTGGCGGCTGCTCGCGCCCCGCTATTGGCCGACCTGGACCGGCATCGGATTGCTGCGTCTGCTCGCGCTGCTGCCCTATGCGTGGCTGATCGGCCTCGGCGCATTTCTCGGCACCGTGCTGCGTTTCGTCGCGCCGCGTTTCGTGCGGGTCGCGCGGCGCAATCTCGAGCTGTGTTTTCCCGACCTCGAGCGCGCGGCGCGCCAGCGGCTGCTCGCCCGCAATTTCGTCAGCCTCGGGATCGCGCTGCTCGAGATTCCGCTCGCGTGGTGGAGCTCGCCGCAGCGCATCGCGCGGCTCGCGCACGTCGAGGGCCGTGAGCATCTCGAGGCCGCCAGGGCGCGCGGCCGCGGCGTGATCCTCCTCACCGCGCATTTCACCGCCATGGAAATGGCCGGCCGCGTGCTCGCCTCCGTGACGCCGGTCGGATTCCTCTACCGGCCGACGAGCAACGAGGTGTTGGCTTACGCCATCGGCCGCTTTCGCACCGCCTACGGCGGCCACCCCATCCCGCGCGACGACATCCGCGCGTTCATCAGCGCACTGCGCAACCAGGAGTGCGTGTGGTACGCGCCCGATCAGAGCTACCGCAAGAAGGGCGCGGAGATGGTGCGCCTGTTCGGCATACCCGCCGCCACCAACACGCTGACCTCGCGCCTGGCGCGCATGACGGGAGCGCCGGTGCTACCCTATTTCCTGCAGCGCCTGCCCGGTA
Source organism: Steroidobacteraceae bacterium (assembly GCA_035631515.1). Classification (GTDB taxonomy): domain Bacteria; phylum Pseudomonadota; class Gammaproteobacteria; order Steroidobacterales; family Steroidobacteraceae; genus 13-2-20CM-66-19. Next base: position 7,105 of record DASQIP010000048.1, on the reverse strand, counting down.
CCCAGGGCTACCGTGCCGTCATCCATGCGCCGCTCGAGAACTTCCCGAGTGACGATGCGGTGGCGGACACCGAGCGCTTCAATCGCATCATCGAAGCGCAGGTACGCCTCGCGCCCGAGCAATATCTGTGGATTCACCGCCGCTTCAAGGGACTCACCGAGGACTACCCGGATTACTACGGACGGGAGGCACCGCGTCGCGCGTGAGCGAGCTCGAGGGGGCAAGTTTCGATCTGCTGGTGGTCGGCGGCGGGATCAACGGAACCGGGATCGCGCGCGATGCCGCCGGGCGGGGCTTGAGCGTGCTGCTCGTCGAGCAGGATGACCTGGCGGCCCATACCTCCTCCGCCAGCACCAAGCTGATCCACGGCGGCCTGCGCTACCTCGAGGAGTTCCACTTCGCCCTGGTCCGCAAGGCGCTGATCGAGCGCGAGGTGCTGCTGCGCTCCGCGCCGCACATCATGCGGCCGCTGCATTTCATCATGCCGCATGCGCCGCACCTGCGCCCGGCGTGGATGATCCGCGCCGGCCTCTTTCTCTACGACCACCTCGCGCACCGCGAGCATCTCGCCGCCTCCGGGTCGGTCGACCTGCGCACCCACGTGGCCGGCGCGGCCCTGAAGAGCGGCTACCAGCGCGGCTTCGTGTACTCCGACGGCCAGACCGACGATGCGCGGCTCGTGGTACTGAACGCGCTCGATGCCCGCGAGCGCGGCGCGGTGATCCTGACGCGCACCCGCTGCGAGCGCCTCACGGAGCACGCCGGCGGCTGGCGCGCAACGCTCGGCGGCACCGCGGGACGCACGCAGATTGCCGCGCGGGTTGCCGTGAACGCGAGCGGCCCCTGGGTCGACCGCTTCGTCGCGGGCGCGACCCCGGTGCGCACCGTGCACCGCGTGCGGCTGGTGAAGGGCAGTCACATCGTCGTGCCGCGGCTCTTCGACCACCGTTTCGCCTACATCTTCCAGAACGAGGACCGGCGCATCGTGTTCGCTATCCCCTACGAGCACGACTTCACGCTCCTCGGCACGACCGACGTCGATTATCACGGGGAGCCGGCCGCCGCACGCATCGACGGCGAGGAGCTCGAGTATCTGTGCGCGCTCGCCAACCGCTACTTCGTCCGCACGATCAGTCCGCGCGAGGTGGCGTGGAGCTATTCCGGCGTGCGGCCGCTGCTCGCCGACGAGTCACGCGACCCGATGAGCGTGACGCGCGACTATGCGCTCGAGCTCGAGCGGCGTCCGGCCCCGCTGCTGTCCGTATTCGGCGGCAAGATCACCACCTACCGGCGGCTCGCCGAAGATGCCGTCGATCTGCTGAGCCCGCTGCTCGGCACCCGCGCCGAGCCCTGGACCGTGGCCGCGACGCTCCCCGGCGGCGACGTGCCGGACGGCAGCTTCGCGGTGTTCCTGCGGACGGTCGAGCGGCGGTACCCGTGGCTCCCGCCGCGCCTCCATCAGCGTTACGCACACGCCTACGGAACCCGCATCGCGCGCCTGCTCGGGCCGGCTACCGCGCTCGCCGACCTCGGTACCGAGTTGCTGCCCGGGCTCTACGAGCGGGAGGTCGAGTACCTGTGCCGCGAGGAATTTGCGCTCACGGCCGAGGACGTTCTCTGGCGGCGCACCAAGCTCGGGCTGCATCTTCCCGGCGCGGATCTCGCGCCGCTCGAGGGCTGGCTCGCCGCGCACGGTGCGCGGATCGCGGGCCGTAGCGTGGGCACGACAGCGCCCATGTGACCAGTGTCGCGGTTTTTCGCTTCCGTCCGGCGCGCGGCGCGCCGCGCGGGTAGCGTGGCGCCGGGGTCGCTCGTGTTTACTCAAATGTCCGATTCAGTCCTGGCCGCCATCATCGCCGGCACGGCGACGCTGTCCGCGTCGTTCCTGCAGCTGCGCTCCGCCGCCCTGCGCGACCGCGGCCAGCCCGGCGCTGCCGCGCGCCGCAAGAACCGTATGCAGCGCATCGTCTTTCTGGTGATCATCGGCGGCTCGGCGGTCTCGGGCTTCGCCCTCTCTCAGTGGCTCACCCAGGGCGAGCGCAACGCCCAGGGCGCGCTGCAGAAGGAGCTGCAGGCGCGGATCGCCGAAATCAGTCACACGGCGGGCGAGCTCGAGGCGACGCGCGCCGCAGAGCGCTCCGAGATCGAGACCGGCGTGCTGCGCCGGATCGGCGGCGACGGGGTGGCGGTGGCCGCCACGGTCCCCGCCTGCCGCGCGGGCGGTGCCGGCCCGGTGGCGACGCCCGTGAGCACGGTGGCTGCGGCGGCGCCGGCGCGCGCCTGCAGCGAAGCCGAGGCCACTCCGGTCACACTCTGTGCCACGATTCCCGCGGGCGCGACCGTCACCGAGGTCGCACTCTTCAGCCGCCTCGACGACACGCAGACCCCCTGGAGCGCGAGCCGCTACCTGCCCGGACAGGAGTCAGGTCAGGCCCGCTTCGCCGACAAGTACTCCGAGACCGCCCCCGAGGCCGGCACCCGTCAGGTGTGCCAGACCTTCGCGCACTGGGACGCCGGCCATGCGCGCGTCGTGCGGGTGCTGGTGCGCTACTCTCTCTAGGCCGACCTACGCATAATTGCCCCCTGCTTCAGAGGCGTGAGCCTCCCCGGGGGTATTGTTGGCTTCATCACCGCACGAGCCCGCCGCAGCACGCGGAGCTCTGCTGCTCGTCGTGCTGGCGCTCGCGCCCTTGTGGCTGGTCGGTATGTTCGGCCGCGGACTGTGGACGCCCGATGAGCCGCGCGAGGCCGACATCGCCTGGCGGATGAGCTCGCAGCCCGACGCCACCCTGCCACAGCTTGCCGGCACTCCCTTCCTCGAGAAGCCGCCGCTCTCGTACTGGATGGCAGGTGGCGCAATCGCCGCCTTCGGCGATTTCCCCTGGGCCGCGCGCGCCCCCAACCTGCTCTACGCCGTCATCGGCGCGCTTGCGGTGCTTGCGCTGGCACTCGCGATGGAGCTCCCGGCGGCGCCGGCGCTCGTCGCAGCGCTGGTCGCGGCGAGCGCCCTGATCTCGTACCGCGTGGCCATCTGGCTCGCGCCGGATGCGTGTCTCCTCGCCGGCTGCGCCGTGTCGCTGCTCGGCGCCTGGCGCGGACTGCGCGCTCCCCCGGGAGCGGCCAAGGCGGGCGGCTATGCGCTGCTGCACCTCGGGGCCGCGCTCGGCTTCATGGCGAAGAGCGCGCCCGGCTGGCTGGTGCCGGGACTCACTCTGCTCACGCTCATCGCCTGGGAGCGGCGCTGGCAGGAGTTGCGCCGCTGGGAGCTGTACGCGGGACTCGCGCTGCAGGCACTCATCATCGGGCCGTGGATCGTCGCCGTCGCACGCACTGCCCACGGCGCGGACGCGTTGCGGACGCTCTTCTGGAACAACGTCGTCGGCCGCTTCACGCAGGTGGCTTCCTCTGCGGCGCCCGACTACACCACCGGACACCACAACAGCCCGGGGAAATATCTCCTCGAGCTGCCCCTCTACCTCCTGCCGTGGACGCCGGTCGTGGCGGCGGCGCTGCTGCGCGCGTGGACCCGGGCGAGCGAGCCGGGCGCACGCGGCACCGCGTGGCGCTTTGCGCTCTGTTCCTGCGTCCCATTCCTCGTGCTGCTGTCGGTCGCGGCCACGGCGCGCGACGTCTACGCCGCTCCCGCCCTGCTCGGCTTCGGGCTGCTCACCGGCCTGTGGGCCGAGGATGCGCGCCGCCTGCCGCGGCGCGGCGACGGGTTCGCGGCGCGCGCCACCGTCGTGGTCGTCGCCGCGATGGCGGGCGTGTTCGCGCTCGCGCTGGCGGTGCTCGCCGCGGCGGGCCTGGGCGCGCCGCTGCTGTTCGGTGCGGCCGCGCTCGGCGTGCTGGCGGCGGCCGCGATCGCGCTCGGCTTCGCCGTGCGCGCCGGGCGCAGCGGTGATTTTTCCCGCAGCCTGGCCTGGTCGTACGTCGGTTATGCGGTGGCGCTGTGCCTCGCGGCGCGGCTGGTCCTGCCGGTAGTCGACCGCTGGCAGGATCTGGCCTCGCTCGCCGCGCGCATCCACTCCGACACCGCACCACAATCGCTCGCGCTCCTCGATCCGGACGAGACCACGCTGGCAATGCTCGACCACGGCTTCGCGGCTCCCGGCACGGTGCTCGCGAGCGCCGCCACGGGCCCGCGCGCCGCAGTCGAGGGCTGGTTTGCCGCGCATGGCAAGGCGGCGCGCGTACTGGTGCTCCTGCCCGGACACGCGCGCGGCGCGCTCACGGAGTTCCTCGCGAGGGCCTATGCGCTGCCCGCGCCCGGCGACGGCGTCGCCGGTACGCTCGCCACTGCCGGTACGGCGGCGCTCGTGGCCCGGTACGAGTTGCCTCAGGGTCGGCGCTATGCGCTACTCGCGCCACCGGCACGGCACTAGGGGGAGACATGTCCGACCTGTCACGCAACCTGCGCAACCGCCACATCCAGCTCATCGCCTTCGGCGGCACGATCGGCGTGGGACTCTTTCTCGGCTCGGCCAAAGCGATCCACTCGGCGGGCCCCGCGCTGATCCTCGCCTACGCGATCGGCGGCGTCGCCATCTTCTTCATCATGCGCGCGCTCGGCGAGCTGCTCACCTACCGCCCGGTGGCCGGCTCCTTCGCCACTTACGCCGATGAGTTCTGCGGGCCGTTCGCCGGCTTTGTCACCGGCTGGTCCTACTGGTTCGCGTGGGTGGTCACCGCCATGGCGGAGCTGACCGCCATCGGCATCTACCTGCGATTCTGGTTCCCGGACGTGCCGCAGTGGCTGCCGGGACTGGTCGCGCTGCTGGTGTTGTACGGTACCAATCTGCTGGCCGTGCGGGTATACGGCGAGCTCGAGTTCTGGTTCGCCCTCATCAAGGTGGTCACGATCGTCGGATTGATCGTCGCCGGAGTCGTGGTGATCGTGTTCCACGTGGGCGATCTCGGGGCGACGGCCAGCTTCTCCAACCTCTGGTCGCACGGCGGCCTGCTGCCTCACGGCCTGCTCGGTGTGCTGCTCACCATGCAGATCGTCATGTTTGCCTATGAGGGCGTGGAGCTCATCGGCGTCACCGCCGGCGAAGCGCGCGACCCCGCCGTGGTGCTGCCGCGCGCCACCAACGGCATCATCGTCAGGATCCTCATCTTCTATATCGGTGCAGTCCTCATCATCATGGCGCTGGTGCCGTGGACGGAGCTCAGCCCGGAGATCAGTCCGTTCGTCTTCGTGTTCGAGAAGATGCGCATCCCGGCGGCCGCCGCGCTCATCAACCTGGTCGTGATCACCGCGGCCTCTTCCTCCTGCAACAGCGGGATCTTCAGCACCGGACGCATGCTATGGGCGCTGGCGCAGCGCGGCCAGGCGCCGCGGGTGTTCGCGACCCTCAACCGTGGACGTGTGCCCGGGCGCGCCATCCATGCCACGGCGGTGCTGCTGCTCATCGGTGTCGCCCTGAACAAGTGGGTGCCCGAGCGGGTCTTCACCTGGGTCACCAGCGTCGCGCTGGTCGGCACGTTCTGGACCTGGGGCATCATCCTGATCTCGCACCGCAACTACCGGCGTGCCGTCGCCGCCGGCAAGGCCGCCGCTGCACCGTTCCGCATGCCCGGTGCACCGTTCGCCAACTGGGTGGTGCTCGCGTTCCTGGTGGCCGTGAGCGGGCTGCTGGCGCTCGACGCCGACCAGCGGGTCGCGCTCTACGTGGCGCCGGTGTGGTTCGCGCTGCTCGCTATCGGCTATGCCCTGATGCGCCTCACCCGGCGCGCCGCAGGCTAGGAGCTACAGCAGCCGCTCGCCGCCGCCGATGAGACCGCCGCCGTCGATGACGATCGTCTGGCCGGTGATGAAGCTGCCGGCGCGCGCGGCGAGCATCACGGCGACTCCGGCAACGTCGTCGGGGTCGCCGAGCCGCTTGAGCGGATAGCCGCGTGCCAGGGCCTCGGCGCGCGCGGGATCCGCCCACAGCGCCTTGGAGAACTGGGTGCGGATCACGCCGGGTGCGATGCAGTTGACGCGGATGTTGTGCGGGCCCCATTCCACCGCGAGGTTGCGCGCCAGCTGCATGTCGGCCGCCTTCGAGATGCCGTAGCCCCCGAGCAGCGCGCTGCCCATGAAGCCGCTCACCGAGGACACGATGATCACGGCGCCGTCCCTGCGCTCGGCCATCGCGGGCAGTGTCAGGTTGCACAGCCACATGTTGCTGTAGAGATTGGTGCGGATGAGCTTGTCGAAGGCCTCATCCGACATGGTCGCCGAGGGTCCGAAGTGCGGATTGGTGGCGGCGTTGCACACCAGGATGTCGACGCGTCCAAAGGCGGCGACGCCCGCCTCGACCAGGCCCTTCAGCTCATCCTTGTGCCCGACGTGGCAGGCATGCGCGAGCGCGGTACCGCCGGCGGCGGTAATCTCCGCCACCACCGCGGCGCAGCTTTCCTGCTTGCGGCTGGAGACGATCACCCTGGCGCCGTGCGCCGCCATGTGAACGGCAATCGCCTTGCCGATGCCGCGGCTCGAGCCGGTGATGAGGGCTACCTTGCCCGACAGATCGAAGAGGGACATGGCTGACTCCGCGAATGCCGACTGCCGCGCATTCTGCTCCGCTCGCCGTACCCAGGGAAACCGCCGCTAGGTGCGGGTGAGCACGGCGCTGTAGAATGCGCGCCATGCGCCTCTCTTCCATGGTTCTGAGCGTCGCGCTGGCGGCGGGATGTGCGGGAACACCTTCCGCCCCCCGGACTCCCGAGCGGCACGCCGCCAACATCGCCGCCGCGCAGTCGGCCGGTTACAAGGTCATCAGCGCCGCGGACCGGACCATCTTCTGTCCCACCGCGCCCCCGACCGGCTCGCATATCGGCTCCATGTGCCTCAGCGAGAGCGAATGGGAGGCTCAGCTCGGTACGCCGCCGGTCCCGAGCCCCTCCGTGCACGTGACCAATCAATCGCCCGGCCCCGGGCCGGGGTCGGGGCACTGAGCGTCAGATCGGCTCGTCGAGCGACCGGGCGAGCGGCGTGAACAGCTTCGGCCCCTTCTCGGTCATGTACCAGCAATCCTCGAGGCGAATCCCGAACTCGCCGGGAATGTAGAGGCCGGGCTCGTCGGAGAAGCACATGCCCGCCTCGAGCGGCGTCGCGTCG
>DASQIP010000047.1:0-15393 GCA_035631515.1 Steroidobacteraceae bacterium | reverse complement strand
GTTCAAACTCAAGGAGTTGCCGTTCCGGCTCAGCCCGGACCCGCAATTCCTTTACCTGTCGAAACAACATGCACGCGCCAAGGCGTACATGGAGTCGACCATCTGGTTCACCGACGGCTTCGTGGTGATCACCGGCGAGATAGGTTCGGGCAAGACCACCCTCATCGAGGCGTTTCTCAGGGAAATCCCCGCCGACGTCGTGGTGGCGCAGATCAACCAGACCCAGGTGAATGCCACCGATTTCCTGCAGGCGGTGCTGGTGCAGTTCGGCTTCTCGCCCTTCAAGATGAAGAAGGCCGAGCTGATCAGCACGCTCAATACCTTCCTCATCGAGCAGCATGCCGCCGGACGCAAGGTGCTGCTCATCGTCGACGAGGCACAGAATCTCGAGCCGCGCGTGCTCGAGGAGATCCGCCTGCTGTCGGGCGTCGAGACCACCAAGGAGAAGGTGCTGCGCATCATCCTCGCCGGGCAGCCCGAGCTCAACGACACGCTCAATTCACCGCGCCTCGAGCAGCTCACGCAGCGCGTGCGGCTGCGGTTTCATCTGGCGACGCTGTCGGAGACCGAGACGCGCGCCTACATCGAGCACCGGCTCGAGGTGGCCGGCGCCGGCGACCGCGAGATCTTCGCCGCCGACACCTTCCCGGAGATCTACCGCTACGCCGGCGGGGTGCCGCGGCTCATCAACACGCTGTGCGACACGGCGATGATGGCGGCCTTCACCGAGAACCGCGGCTCGGTGCGCCTCGCCGACGTCTCGAGCGCGATCGCGGAGCTGCACTGGCCGCCGTATGCGGCGCGCGTCCAGGGTGCGCCGGTGGGGCCGGAGAGTCCGACCGGGCCGCATCCGGTGATACCTGCGCGGCCGGCCCCGGTGGCCGACTCCCCCGAAGACTCCCCCAGGCCTGCGGCTGCCTCCTCGGGAGCCGCCTCGCCGGAGCCTCCCTCCCCCGCCGCTGTCTCCCGCTTCCCCGACGTGCGGGAGGAGGCCCAGCACGAGGCCGCGGCGCGTGAGGCAGTAGCGCGCGCGATCGAAGCGCACGCGGCCGAGGCGCGCGAGGCGGCGGCAACCGCGGCGGCCGCGCACGATGCATCGGCGCCCGAGCCGCCGGCGGCGGCGCGCGCACCGGCGGCGCAGCACGAGCCGGTGAACGAGCGTGCCGCCGCTCAGCGCGGCGCGGCCGGCGAGCCGGTCGGGAAGCTCCTGGTAGCCACCGAAGGGCGCACCGTGCAGGAAGTGCCGCTGCGCATCGGCCGTCTCATCGTCGGCCGGACTCCCGACAACGACGTGCACATCGACAGCCGCTTCGTGAGCCGCCACCACTGCCAGATCATTACGACCGCGAACTCGTGCGTGATCGAGGACCTGAACAGCACCAACGGCGTGTACGTGAAGTCGGCACGCGTGCGCCGCCATTACCTCAACGACGGCGACGTCGTGCTGATCGGCAAGCACGAGCTCATCTACATGGACGACCGCGCCGGGCGCGGCCGCGCGAGTGCCCCCGCGGGCGATGCGGGCGATCACTCCGAAGGCAGCCGCCGCGCCGGCGGCTGAAGGCGCCTCAGACAGAGTCGTTGTCGTTGAGCGAGTCGGGATTGCCGTACTCGCGGCTGAGCGCCCGGTAGCCGCGGCGGCGCAGGAACACCACGATGCCGTACACCAGGGCGGCGAGACCTGAGAGCCCGATGGCGTGGCTCAGCGCGCCGTGGGTGGCCAGCAGGTAGCTGACGGCGAGCGCGCCCAGGCCGCAGGCCATGTAGAACCAGGGCAGGCCCTCGTAGACAGGGCGCGACAGGTGACGTCGTTCCATACCGGCATCGTAACTTGCCGGCACGGCGACGGATACTCGCCCCCCCGGGGGGGCGTGCGGCAGTGCGCTATTTCAGACCCAGCATCCCCAGCAGGCGCTCGAGGAGGGACGGCTTGAAGCTCTCGACGCGAAAGTCGGTCTTCTGCCTGGCGTGGCGCTTGATCTCCGCCACGAGCTCCGCGGGGAGCTTCAGGGTGGAGGTGTCGGCCATCGTGAGGTTGTGCTCGGCTTGCATCGTGACGTCCTTCCTTCGGCAGTGTCTGCGGGATGCACGCTACGGACTCGGGCTCCTCGAGGGCGTGTGGAAATTCACAAACCAGCCAACGCTCCCGATTATGTCTAGGACCGGCATCGCGGATCACCGCGTGCCCGCCCACGGCACATATTCGCGCGCCGTCTGCGCGATGGCGAGATGTCGGGGAACGCCGACGTCACCGCAGACCGACAGGTTGCGCAACGCCGCTCAGGCCGTGCCGCCGACCGTGAGTCCCTCGATCTTGAGAGTCGGCTGACCTACGCCCACGGGCACGCTCTGTCCTTCTTTGCCGCAGGTGCCTACGCCCTCGTCGAGCTTGAGGTCGTTTCCGACCATGGTGACCCGCGTCAGCACGTCGGGCCCGTTGCCGATGAGCGTCGCGCCCTTCAGGGGAGTCGTGACGCGGCCGTTCTCGATCGCGTAGGCCTCGCTCGCCGAGAACACGAATTTGCCCGAGGTGATGTCCACCTGTCCGCCGCCGAAATTCACGGCGTAGATGCCGCGCGCGACCGAGCGGATGATCTCGCCGGGATCGTGGGGACCCGCGCGCATGTAGGTATTGGTCATGCGCGGCAGCGTGGTGTGGGCGAAGGACTCGCGCCGGCCGTTGCCGGTGGGCGCGACTCCCATGAGGCGCGCGTTCAGGCGATCCTGCATATAGCCGCGCAGCACCCCGTTCTCGATGAGCGTGGTGCACCGGGTCGGCGTCCCCTCGTCGTCGATGTTGAGCGAGCCGCGGCGTCGCGCCAGCGTGCCATCGTCCACGACCGTGCACTCCGCGGCGGCCACGCGCTCGCCGATGCGGTTGGCGAACGCGGAGGTGCCCTTGCGATTGAAGTCCCCCTCGAGCCCGTGGCCGATCGCCTCGTGCAGCAGGATTCCGGGCCAGCCGGGTCCGAGCACGACCGTCATGGGGCCCGCGGGGGCGGGCACCGCCTCGAGATTCACCAGCGCCTGCCGGACCGCCTCGCGCGCCAGCTCGAGGGGCTTCTCGCCCGCGACCAGATCGGCCAGCGAGTAGCGCCCGCCCGCACCGGCGTAACCCTGCTCGCGCCGGCCGTTCTGCTCGACCAGCACCGAGACGTTGAAGCGCACCAGCGGGCGCACGTCGGCCGAGAGCTCGCCGTCGCTGGTGGCGATGAGTACGACCTCGTGCACCGCGACCAGGCTCGCGTTCACGTGCACGACGCGCGGGTCGAGCCGGCGCGCCTCGCGATCGACGCGCTCGAGCCAGGCCACCTTGTCGGCGGTGGCGAGCGCGGCGGCCGGGTCCGCCGGCAGGTAGAGCCGATGGCCGTGTGCGGCGCGCCAGACGCTCACGCGGCGCGCGCCGCCCTGCACGGCGATGGCCCGTGCCGCACGCGAGGCCTCCTCGAGCGCCGGCAGCACGATCTCGTCGGAATAGGCGAAGCCGGTCTTCTCGCCGGCGAGCGCGCGGACGCCGACTCCCTGCTCGATGCTGGCGCTGCCATCCTTGACGATGCCGTCCTCGAGCGACCAGGACTCCTGGTGCGCCAGCTGAAAATACAGGTCCGCGAAGTCGACCGAGTGCGTCAGCACCTCGCCGAATACGTTGTCGAGGCGGCGGTCGTCGAGCCCGCCGGGGCGCAGGATCAGCTCGCGCGCCACGTCGAGCGGATCGCCCGCGCCCGCCGCGGCGGTCACCGCATGCCCCGGGTCGGTCGTGCTCACGGGTGCGCGTCCGCCCCGAAAGTGCGGTGCCGCAGGGCCGGAAAGCTCTCCCGCACGCTGCTCTGGAGCGCGAGGTCCACCTCGGCCACCGCGCAGCCGCGCCCGCGCGGCACGCGCTTCAATACCCTGCCCCAGAAATCGACGATCATGCTGTCTCCATAGGTCTCACGTCCGCTCGGGTGGATCCCGGACTGCGCCGGTGCGATCACGTAACAGAGGTTCTCGATGGCACGTGCACGCAGCAGCGTCTCCCAGTGAGCGCGCCCGGTGGGAGCGGTAAACGCGGAGGGCACGGAAAGCAGCTGCGCCCCCGCGGCGCTCAGGTGCCGATACAGCTCCGGAAACCTGACGTCGTAGCATACCGAGAGTCCCAGGCGTCCCGGCGGCGTATCGAGCACCACCGGGCGCGTTCCCGGGGTGACGTTCGCCGACTCCCGATAGGTCTCGGTGCGGCCGGGGATGTCGACGTCGAACAGGTGGATCTTGTCGTAGCGCGCCACCCGCCTGCCGCCGGCATCGTAGACGAGCGAGGCGGCAGCAACGCGGCCGTCGGCGCCGCTCTTGAGCGCAATGGTGCCGCCGACGATCCACAGCCCGAGCCGCCGGGCGCTCGCGGCGAGAAACTCCTGTACCGGGCCCGCACCGTCCGTCTCGGCCACGGTGCGCTTATCGGCGTCCCTGAGGCCCAGGAAGGAGAAGTTCTCCGGCAGCACCGCGAGGCGCGCGCCCTGCGCCGCGGCGTCCTCGAGCAGCGCCCCGGCCTGGGCGAGATTGGCGGCAATCTCGGGTCCCGAGGTCATCTGCAGGGCCGCTACCTTCATGGGCTAACCATGGGGTCATCCCACGTGCCGCGCAAGCGCAGCGTGGCGTGCTCGCGGTCCTCGCCGGCAAACAGCTCGCGCAGTGACATCCACAGCGCCGCCACCCGCGCCCCCGGGCCGAGGCGCCGGACCGCTGCCGGCAGCCGCTCCTCGCCCTTCAGCACCCAGACCTGAGCATCGTAGTCGCGGGCCAGGAGTCCGATACGGCCCCTCATCAGGATCTCGGTATCTCCGTCCAGGTGCAGGTTCGAAGTCACCGCCTCGCCGTCGGCCACCCCGAAGTCCGCGGTGAGCCGGGCGAAGGGCAGCTGCGGCAGACCGAGGCCGGCCAGAAGTCCGGGCACCGCGAGCAGTCCGGGCGATCGCCCCCGCTCCTGCGCCGCCGTGACCCCGCGGGCGAGGCCGTCGTCGACCTCGACGTGCAGCTGGCCCCGTGCGTCGGCGAGGGTGGCGTCGCCGGCCGTGGGCCATTCGAGCTCGCCGCTCGCGCCCAGGCGCGCGGCGCTCAAGTCGGCGCGGAAGCCGAGCCGCTCGAGGGTGGCGGCGGCATCGTGACTCGCGAGGCTGAAGGTCGCGCGGCACGCCCCGTCGCGGCACTTGAGCGCACCGCGCGCCTCGCCGCCTGCCCCCGTGACGTGCAGATCCCGCACCTCGAGCGCACCGGCGCGCGCAGCGACGGTCGCATCGAGGACGCCGAGGGAGCTGCCCTGCCAGCGCAGGTCGGCGACGGAAAGCCGCGTGTCCGCCGCCAGCGCGGCCCCCGCCGCGGCGAGAGCGGCGCGGCTGCCCGGGAGCTGCGCGAGATCGAGCCGCTCGATATGCGCGCTCAGCGGGTGCGCGGCGTCGGCCACGGCGGGCCAGCTCACCAGCGCATCGATATCCGGGGATTCGACTCGGAGCTGCCCGGGGCCGAAGCCCGCCTGCGCCGACACGCGCGCCTCCGGGATGGAGCGGTCCGCGGCGAGGAGTTCGGCGGCGGTGAGCTCGACGTGCAGCGCCGGCCAGGTCGAGCTGCGGGCGAGCTCACGCCACAACCCGACGTAGCCCGGCAGATCGAGGCGGCTCACCGTGCCCTCGATTTGCATGAAGGGGGCGGCCGGCAGGGCCGGCGCGCCCGCTCCGAAAATCACTGCACCGCGCTCCACCCGCCACAACTCGCCCCGGCGGCGCACGGCGGCGAGCCCTCGCAGCCGCTCGCCGAGCGCGACGTGCAGCTCCCCTGCGTCCTCGGTCCCGAGGAGCTCGACATGGAGAGGAAGCACGGATCCCGCCGCCTTGGCGAGTGGCTCCGGCAGGCTGCTCGCGACGCCGGCGAGGCTGGAATCGATGCGGGCACGCCAGCCCGGGCGCGCGCCGTCCGTGCCCGGCAGGAGCTTCAGGTCCGCGCTCCACTCGGCGCTGCCCTGCAACGGGCTCTCATCGGCCTTCAGTCCCGAGGCGGCGGCCAGCGCCGCGCGGACGTCGAGCACTCCCTTGCCCGCGATCGATACCGCGGTGGCACCGCGCTCGCGGCGCTCCCCGACGCTGAGCGCGATCGGGCCGCCGAGCCACTGCCCGGCGAGCGTCGAGTGCCGCAGGTGTCCGTCGGCAAAGGCGAGCGTGCCGCGCAGTGCCTCGATGGCAGGGAGCCCGGCCACCGGGCGCAGCTGCGCCCCGTCGAGGAGCGCGGAAAGACGCGAGACGAAGCGTGGCGCGCGCGCAGAGCTGGCCGGGCCGCCGCTGCGCGAGAGCTCGAAGTCGAGCCGCGCATCGCCGGTAAGGGCGATGCCGCCGATCCCCGGAGCGTAGGGCTCGAGCTGCGGGTGACTGCGCAGCCAGGCAAGCGCATCGCCGGCGTTACCGGTGAGCCTGCCGGCGAAGCGCGTGAGGGTCGCATCGCGCGCGTCCCATTCGCCGCGCGCCGACTTCAGGCGGAAGCCCGCGGCGGTGGCGCCGTCCACGCGCACGCGCACCCGCGCACCCCGCCAGTCGATGCGCGCCGCGAGGCCGTGCACATCCGGCCAGCCCTCGGCGCCCGCGAGGCTCGCGCCACCGAGCTCGACCGAGCCCGTGAACTCCTGATGGGCGCCGTTCCAGGGCAGCGGCTGATCGAGCGGGCCGCGCGCCACGAGCTCCGCGCGTTCGATACGCCCGGCGGTGAGCTCGCCGGCGGCGCTGCCGAGGGCGGCGAGCACCGGCGCTCCGAGCGCCCTGCGCATCACCTCCACCGCAGCGCCGCTCAGGGTGGCGTGCGCGTCGAGGCGTGGCCGCGCCCCGGAGTCCTCGCCCGTGAGCGCGCCGCTGGCGACGAAGCGCGCGCTCCCCTGGCGGATCTCGAGCTCGCGGGTGCTGACCCGCCAGGCATGCCCGTCGTCGGCGAGTGCGAGCCGCGCGCGCACCCCGATCGCGCCGAGAGTGAAGGCAGGATCGGCGGCGAAGGTCGCACGCGCGTTGTCCGCATCCAGCGCCGCCTCGAGGCTCGTGCCCGTGCCGCTGAGGCGCGCCGTGAGCCCGGCGAGCGTGAGCGCATGCCCGGGAGGGATGATGCTCAGGTCGTCCAGCTCCGCGCCGACCGCGAGCCGCGCATCCGGCGGACGGGCGGCGCTCCAGTCGAAGCGCGCCTCGCGCACCGTTCCCGCCAGAGCGACTCCGGAGACGCGCAGCTGCGGTATCGCGCCGCGGACCAGGCCCGCGAGCACCGCGGCCGGTACGCGCTGCAACCGGCCGCGCACCCAGCTGCCATCGGCGGCGGCGTCGACGCCGAGAGCAGCGGCGGGTGACCCCGCCCCGAGCTCGAGCGGCTCCACGCCGAGATGCCAGCCGGCCTCGTTGCGCGCCAGGCGCCAGTCGGCGTGCAGCTCGCCGAGCGCGAGTCCGGCGGCCGGTCCCGCCGCGGGCCACACGAGTCTCGCCGCCGCCACGGTGCCCCGGGCGCTCACCACGCCGCCCGACGCGAGATCGAGCTCCAGCGTCACATCGGCGCTGCCCGTACCCGGCAGGTAGGCCGCGAGTGGCGTGGAGTGGAGGAGCGAGCGCCAGGGCGCGACCTGCACGCGGCGGCTGCTCAGGGTGAGCGTGCCGGCGAGACCCGCCGCCTGCGCCGCGTCGCCGTGCAGGCGCAGCGCGGCTTCAGCCGTGGTGCCGAGTGCATCCGGCAGAGTGAGGAGCGCGTCCGCGTTCCAGTCGGTGCCCGTGCGCCGCAGCTGGATGTGGCGGATGCCGGCCTCGAGCCCAAGGTCCGCGAAGTCTGCGTGCAGCGTCCCGCCCTCGACGTCGATGCGCGTACCCCGCCAGCGCGCGAGCAGGCGAGCCGGGCTCGCGGGTGCGCCCCGGTGCAGCGTGCGCGCGGCGCGCGCCGGCACTCGATCCGTCACGTCGATATCGGGGTCGACGAGGGTGATGCGGCTGACGCCCAGGTCGCCGCTGCGCAGCATCCGCCACAGGTCGACGCCGAGAACGAGCTGCGGGGCGGTGAGCAGCGCGCGCGCCGCACCGGGCTCGCGCAGCTCCACGCTGCGAAAGACGGCCTCGGGCCCGTACCAGCCCCAGCGCAGCCGCAGCTCGGTGAAGCGCACGTCGAGTCCGGTCTCGGCGTGCACCAGATTCTCGAGCGTCGCGCGACTCTCCGGCACGCTGGCCGCCGTGAGCGCATAGGTGAAGAGCGCCACGGTCGCGAGCAGCGATGCGGCGGCGAGCGTGATCAGGCTCACGCGCACCAGGGTGTGCGCGCGCGGGAACCCCGGCGCGCTGGCGGCCGGTGCGTCCGTCCCGGCAGCGGCATCCGCGGGTCTCACACGCACCACCTGATCTTCGGTCCTAGACGAGCACCACGTCGTACTGGTCGACGCCGTAGAGCGCCTCCACCTGGAGGCGGATCGGCCGGCCGACCTGTGCCTCGAGATCCGCGAGGGTGGCGGACTCCTCGTCGAGGAGCCGGTCCACGACGTCCTGATGGGCCAGTATCAGCAGCTCGCGGCTGGCAAACTGTCGGCTCTGTCGCACAATTTCCCTAAAGATCTCGTTGCACGTCGTTTCGGGCGTGCGCACGAAGCCGCGGCCCTCGCAATTTGGACAGGGCTCACACAGCAGGTGTTCCAGGCTCTCGCGGGTGCGCTTGCGGGTCATCTCCACGAGACCCAGCGGCGAGAGGCTCACGATGTGAGTCTGGGCGCGATCCCCGGCGAGCGCGCGCTCGAGCGCGGCCAGGACCGCGCGCCGGTGCGGCTCGGCGTGCATGTCGATGAAGTCGATGATGATGATACCGCCCAGGTTGCGCAGCCGCAGTTGCCGCGCGATGGTCGCGGCCGCCTCGAGGTTGGTGCGGAAGATCGTCTCCTCGAGATCGCGGTGGCCGACGTAGGCGCCGGTGTTCACGTCGACGGTGGTCATCGCCTCGGTCTGATCGAATACCAGATGGCCGCCGGACTTGAGCGGCACCTTGCGATCGAGCGCGCGGGTGATCTCCTCCTCGACGCCGTTCAGGTCGAAGATCGGCCGGGGGCCCGGGTAGAGCTCGATCGGGGGAGCGGCCCCGGGCATGAACGTGGCGGCGAATTCGAGCATCGCCGCCTGCTCGCGCGCGGAATCGACCAGCACCCGGCTCAAGCCCCGCGACAGCTCGTCGCGCAGCACCCGCAGGCTGAGCGGCAGATCCTCGTGCACCACCGAGCCCGGCTGAGCGGCGGCGGCGCGCGAGCGCACGTGCTCCCAGAGGCGCGCCAGGTAGGCCATGTCCTCGCTCAGGCTCTCGGGGCCGACTCCCTGGGCCGCGGTACGCACGATGTAACCGCCGGCGGAATCCGCGCCGGCCAGGGCCGCGAGGGCGCTCTTCAGACGCGCCCGCTCGGCCTCGTCCTCGATGCGGGCCGAGACGCCGATCCCGGCGCCGCGCGGCAGATAGACGAGGTAACGCGAGGGCAGTGCGATGAAGGTCGTGAGGCGCGCGCCCTTGGTGCCGATCGGGTCCTTGATCACCTGCACCAGAAGGTCGTCGCCGGGGTTCAACAGGCCGCGGATGTCCTCGTCCGCGGGCAGCGCCGCCGCCGCCGCCACCGCCGTCGAGAGCGTGTCATCCGCGGCGGCGCGCGCGATGTCGGCGGCGTGCAGGAACGCGGTGCGCTCGAGCCCGATCTCGACGAAGGCGGCCTGCATGCCCGGCAGCACGCGTGACACGCGCCCCTTGTAGAGATTGCTCACCAGGCCGCGGCGGCTGGTGCGCTCGATGTGAATCTCCTGTACCACGCCGTTGTCGAGGATGGCGGCGCGGGTCTCGCGCGGCGCCACGTTGAGGAGAATCTCAGTGCTCACCGCGGCTGCTCCATGCCGGGCCGCTGCCAGCGGATCCCCGCCGCGGCGAGCAGCTGCCCGGTCTCGTAGAGCGGCAGCCCCATCACCCCGGAGAAGCTCCCGCTCAGGTGCTCGATGAAGAGCGCGCCGCCGCCCTGGATGGCGTAGCCGCCGGCCTTATCGCGCGGCTCGCCGCTCTCCCAGTACGCGGCGCATTCCTCGGGCGTCACGGTGCGCAAGCGCACTTCGCTCGCGCTCACCCGGAAGGCGATCCCGCCCGCGGTCGCGAGCGCCACCGCGGTGAGCACCTGGTGGGTGCGCCCCGAGAGCCGCGCGAGCATGGCGATCCCTTCGGCCCGGTCGGCCGGCTTGCCGAGAATGAGGCCGTCGATCACCACGGCCGTATCAGCGGCCAGCACCGGGAGCTGCGCGCCGCGCTCGCGCACCGCGCGTGCCTTGGCGCACGCCATGCGTACCACGTAGTCGGCGGGCGCCTCGCCCGGCCCGACCGTCTCGTCGATGTCGGCGGCGCTCACCGCGTGAGCGACGCCGATCTGTGCGAGCAGCTCGCGACGCCGCGGCGACACCGAGGCGAGGGTGAGGAGCGGCGCGGGCGACGGCATGCTCTAGTCCCGGTGGTAAGGATGACCGGCGAGCAGGCTCACGGCCCGGTAGAGCTGCTCGGCGAGCAGCACGCGCACCAGGGCATGAGGCAGCGTGAGACGCGACAGCGACCAGCGCTCCCTGGCGCGCGCGAGCACTTCGGCGGCGAGCCCGTCGGGGCCGCCGATCACGAATGCCAGATCGTCGCCTTCCTGCATGCGGGTCTTGAGCCATGCGGCGAGCTCGTGCGTCGAGCGCTCGGTGCCGCGCTCATCGAGCGCGACGACGTAGTCCTCGCGGCGCAACGCCGCCTGAACCCGCTCGCCCTCGCGCGCGATGGCGCGGGCGGGCGGCTCGCCGCTACTGCGCGGGCCGGACGCGATCTCGGTGACCGTGACCGGCAGCCGCGAGCCCAGCCGCGTTATGTAATCTTCGCACGCTTCGCGCACCCAGCCTGGTGGGCGCGTGCCCACGGCGATCAGCCGCACGCGCATGGCCGTGAGCTCAGGTCGAGGCTTGCCGGCGGCGTGGCGCGCGGATCAGTGCGGGCGCGGCGAGCGGCAGCTCCTCGGCGCCGCCCTCCCACAGCCGCTCGAGACCGTAGAACTCGCGGACCCGCGGCAGCATCACGTGCACGATGAGATCCTGAAGGTCCACCAGCACCCACTCGCCGTCGCGCGCGCCTTCGGTGCCGAGCGGCCGGAAACCGGCGGCCTTGGCCTTCTCCACCACCCGCTCGGCGATCGAGCGCACGTGGCGGTCGGAGTTGCCGGATGCGATGACCATCGTATCGGCAATGTCGGTCAGCCCTCGTACATCCAGAACCCTTACGTTTACGGCCTTCATGTCCTCGAGCGCGGTCGTCACGGCCGCCCTCAGGGGCGAGACGCGCTCCGCAGCGGGGCGCCGGCGTGTACGGGTGGTCATGTGCTTAAGTGGTGTCTCCTGGGGGCCGAGGATCGCCGGGATCTTGCCTTGCAGCATAGCACCTCGTCTCGAGAATGATCTGCCGCACGGCGTCGGGAACGAGAAAGCGCGGATCGCGGCCGGCGACCAGAGCCGCGCGCAGCTCGGTGGAGGAGATCTCGAGCTGCGTCACGGCTCGCACGTGCAGGCAGCCCGCCGGCCGCTCGTGCAGCTTGGCTATCGAGCCGGTGCCGTGGTCGACCATGAGCTCCCCGAGCGGTCCTTTGGTCGGGGCCTTCCACCCGGGGCGGTACGCCACGACGATGTGCGCCAGATCGAGCAGCTCCCGCCAGCGGTGCCAGCTCGGCAGCCCGAGGAACGCGTCCATCCCGAGCAGCAGGCACAGCGAGCGCTGCGGGTGCTCGCGGCGCAGCTCGCCGAGTGTATCGACGGAGTAAGAGAGGCCCGAGCGGCGCACCTCGCGATCGTCGACCACGAAGCCCGGCTGGCCGGCGACCGCGGCCCGTACCATCGCCAGGCGCAGCTCCGCGCTCGCGTACAGATGATCGCGGTGCGGGGGACTGCCGCTCGGCAGGAAGCGCACCTCGGCGAGCTTCAGCTCCTGCCACAGCTCGAACGCGGTGCGCAGGTGCCCGCAGTGGATCGGATCGAAAGTGCCGCCGAACAGACCGATGGGCTGCATGGGCTGCTAACGTCCGAGCCAATCAGCCACAAATAGCCTTGGTGAGGAGCGTGAGCTCGTCCCAGGCATTGCCGACGAGTCGGCCCTTGATCACGCGGTCGGCGCGCGCCGCGCGCGCGGTGAGATCCGTGAAGGCCATGTGCGGTGCCCGCCGCGTGGCAAGCTCGAGCGCGGCGCTCTGACGCTGCCAGCCGCGCTGCGCCCCACCGCCCGCTCCGGTGAGCGTGCCCCACGCATCGTGCAGCGCCCGGGTGAGCGCCCACAGCACCAGCGTCGGCTCGGTGCCCTCGGCGCGCAAGCCGGCGAGCAGCCGCAGCGCGCGGTCCGCGGCGCCGCTCAGGACCGCTGCGGAGAGCTGAAAGACGTCGAAGCGCGCGCTGTCGGCGACGCTCGCGAGCACGGTCTCCGGCGTCACCGGCGCCCCGCCCGCGAGCAGCACGAGCTTGGTCAACTCCTGGTGTGCCGCGAGCAGATTGCCCTCGGTGCGCTCGGCGAGCAGCTCGAGCGCCGCATCGCTCGCGTCGAGCCGCAACTGCCGGGCGCGCAGGCGCAGCCAGCCCGGGAGGCGCGCGGCGTCCACCGGCCAGACCTGCACCCAGGCACCGTGCGCCTCTGCCGCACGCACCCAGTCCGCGCCCTGCGCCTCGCGGTCGAGGCGCGGTGTCACGATCAGGAGCAGCGTGTCGCGGTCGCCGGCCTCGAGAAGCTCGATGAGCGCCGCGTTGCCGGCGGCCCCGGCTTTCCCGGACATGCGGATCTCGAACAGCCGGCGCGCGCCGAACAGCGAGAGATTGCGCGCCGAGCCGCGCACGTCCTCCCAGTCCGCGGCGCGCTCGGCCACGTGCACTTCCCGCTCGGTGAAGCCCGCGGCGCGGGCGGCGGCGCGTATGGCGTCCGCCGCTTCGCCGCTCTGCAGCGGCTCATCTCCCGAGATGAGGTAGGCGGGCAGGAGCCGCTCGCGCAGGTGACCCGCGAGAGAATCGGGATTCAGCTTCAAATGCAATCCGCGCCGGCGGCCACGCCCGCATTATCAACCATAAGCGCCCCCGCGGTCAGGAGCTCAGAATTTCCAGCTCAGCCCCCCGAACAGGCCGCGGCGCGGCCCGTACTGTGGCGCAAACACGCCGACACCGGAACCGCTGCGGATCTGGTAGACCTTGTCGAAGACGTTGATCACGTCAATACGCGCCGTCAGCGGCCCGGATCCGGTCAGCGGGAAGTCGTGGCTGAGCCCGAGATTGACCTGCGTGTAGCTCGGCACGTGATCATCGTTCGGGTAGTTGATGCTCTGGCGCAGCCCGGTACCGAACAGGAAGTCGCCGCTGAAGCGCGTGCCGAGCCACAGGTACGACACGCCGCCCGAGGCGGCGACGCGCCCTTCGTGGTCGAGGTGGATGTAGTTCTGCGACACATAGGCGAAGTCGGCGGGCGAGAAGTTGAACTGCGAGGACTCCCACTGCTTGCCGTGGGCGGCCTGGAAGGAGACGTTGCCGTAGGCGGAGAAATCCTGCACCGCGTAATTGGCGCTGAACTCCACGCCGCCGATCAGGCCGTAGCGGTAGTTGAAGGGCGTGAGGATGATCGGCGCGCCGAACTGTCCCTCATCGATCAGGTGCGCCGCCTGCTCGTAGAAGCTGTCGACCCCGAGCGTCAGGGCCTTGTCGAGCAGCTTCTGCTGGATGCCGAAGTCGTAGTAGTTGGCGCGCGCGGCGATCGGCGAGGTATCCAGTGTGACCGACCCCGGCGGCAGCGCGGTCGTGTTGAGGAACTTGCTGAGCGTCTCCGAGCCGATCAGCTCGAAGGGCGGCGGAGTGAAATAGCGCGAGTAGCCGCCGTGCACGGTGGTGCCCTCGGCGAGCTGCCAGACGAAATTCAGGCGCGGACTCAGCTGACTGCCGCTCGAGTAGGCGCTGTAGTGATCGAAGCGCAGGCCGTAGTTGATCGTGAGCGGGCTGAGCACCTTCCATTCATCCTGCAGGTAGACGCTCTCGATGCTCTGCGACTGCGTGCCGTTGTCGATGACGACCTGGGGCACGTCGGTCGTCTGCATGCCGGTGACGGGATCGACCGGCAGCACCTGCGAGGCGGTGTTGCTCTTGGCGCTGTCGTGCTGGAGGTAGAACCCGGCACGCACGGTGTGCGCATCGCCCGCCTGGTAGGAGCCGTCGGTCTGCCAGCCGAGGGCGGTGTCGGACTTGTAGGCGTCCTGGGCGATGCCGTTGTAGAGCAGGTCGCCGAGCAGGTCGGGCGCGAAGTGCAGGGTCGTGTAGCGCGCCGACAGCGAGGTCTGCCAGTTGAGCGCGCCTTGCGCGTGCTGCCAGCTCAGGATGACGTACTGCGCGGCCTCGTGCTGATGCTCGTCGAGGTTGTCGCTGAGGAACATCGTCTGGCCATTGACGGTGAGGCCGGCCCCTGGCTGCAGCCCGCGCTGGTTCGGAATCTCGAAGGCATCGTCGGACGTGCCGAGAATCAACGACAGGCGATTGTTCGGATCGAGGATGTCCTCAAAATAGGCGAAGCCGTGACCCTGCGCCGAATGATCGTGCAGGGGATTGGCGCTGCCGTCGGGCGACTCGATGCCGAGATCGTTCACCTTGTAGTCGCCGGTCATGTAATAGCTGAAGCTGCCGGACCTGCCGCCGTACTCCACGGCCGGCTCGAAGGTGCCGAAGCTGCCGCCGTAGACCGACACCGTGCCTCCCGGCTGCAGCAGCCCGCTGTTGGTGGAGAGGTCGATGACGCCCGCGGTGCGCAGCCCGTATTCCGCCGGCAGCGCGCCGGTGATCAGGCTCATCGAGGAGATCAGGCGCGGGCTCAGCGTCTGGCTGAAGACGCTGATGCCCTCGGGCAGGATGATGCCGTTCAGGCGGTACTGCAGGTCGTTGTGATCGCCGCGCACGTGCAGCTGCCCGAAGGAGTCCTGCACCACGCCCGGCGCCTGCAGCAACACCTGGTTCATCTGCACGTTCTCGCCACCGGGAGTCGCGGCGATCGCGTCGCTGGTGATGGTGTATGTCGAGGCGCCGGTGCGCGTCTCGATCTCCTGCCGCACCTCGTTGAGGCGCTGCGCCGTGATCGTGATGGTGGCGAGTGCGCCATTGGCACTGGCACCCGCATCGGGGGCGGCGTCGGCAGCCGGGGTGGTGCCGCCATCGCCGTCGGCGGCCCGGAGCGCCGGCGCAGTGACGAGCGCCGCAAGCAGGAATACGACTGAGAGCACCTCGCTGAGCGAGGCGCTTCGCAAG
Source organism: Steroidobacteraceae bacterium (assembly GCA_035631515.1). Lineage (GTDB taxonomy): Bacteria > Pseudomonadota > Gammaproteobacteria > Steroidobacterales > Steroidobacteraceae > 13-2-20CM-66-19. Next base: position 85 of record DASQIP010000047.1, on the reverse strand, counting down.
CAAGAATCGCGCATAAACAACTCCACATGAGCCAGATGTCACACAGGCCCCGTTTGCACGGGAGCTGCGAGCCTTCAGGAAAAGG
>DASQIP010000046.1:0-8998 GCA_035631515.1 Steroidobacteraceae bacterium | reverse complement strand
CCTTCGGCGATGCGCGCCGTGAGGATGTCGGCCCGCGGCAGCTCCGACTGGTGGGTGCGCGCCTGGCGCAGCAGGGTGCGTGCCCGCTCCCGATCGCCCTGCAGCAGGGCATGCTCGGCGAGCTCGCACAGATAGTGCGCGGCGACGCGGCGGCGCTCCAGCTGCACGCTCGCCGGCAGGGCGTGGAAGATCTTGAGCGCCTTGGCCCAGTCCCCCTGGGACTCGTAGATGCGCACCAGGTGATCGAGCGCGGCGTTGCGATACTCGCGCGAGGCGCTGAGCTCCTCCAGCACCTGCTCGGCGCGGTCCATGAGACCGGCGCTCAGATAATCGAGCGCCAGGGCAAAGGACGCCTTGTCGGTGACGTTGCCGCCCGCGTATTCGCGCAGCCGCGAATGGATCGCGATCGCGCGGTCCACCTCGCCGCGGCGGCGGAACAGGCTCCCCAGGGCGAACTGGATTTCCGCGGCATCACCGTCGGCTTCGGCCATGCGCGCGAAGATCTCGGTCGCGTGCTCGAAGCGGTCGTTGATCAGGTGATCGAGGCCTTCGTAGTAGTCGCGTGGCAGCCGCACGGTGCGCGCCGCGCCGTTGCGGCGCCCGAGAAAGTAGGTGGCGAGACCGACCAGCACGAACGCCAGCGCCAGGAAGACCGGAGGAAGCTCGAACACGGCGCTGACGATAACAGGTCCGCGGGTGAGGGGATAACCTGCGCACGGCGCGTGCGCCCGTGGGCGGCGCGTGCGCTCAGTCGCGGATCGGGCGGTCGGCGCCGTCGTTGACCCGCTCGCGCAGGTCCTTGCCCGGCTTGAAGTGCGGTACGTGCTTGCCCGAGAGCGCCACCGCCTCGCCGGTCTTGGGGTTACGCCCCTGGCGCGGCGGGCGGAAGTGCAGCGAGAAGCTGCCGAAGCCCCGGATCTCGATGCGCTCTCCCTGCGAGAGCGCATCGCTCATGATCTCGAGGATCTGCTTCAGCGCCAGCTCGACATCCTTGGCCGGCAGGTGTTTCTGCTTGGCGGTGATGATCTCGATGAGCTCGGACTTCGTCATGGCGCTTCAACTGCCGCGCTCGCCGCCCGAGCCGATTTGCTCCTTCAGCAGGTCGCCGAGACTGGTGCCGCTCTGCACCGTCTCGGAACGGTAGCTCTGTACCGCCTCGGCCTCGTCGTGCGCCTCTTTCGCCTTGATGGACAGCGAAATGGTGCGCGACTTGCGGTCGACGCCGGTGAATTTGGCCTCGATCTCGTCCCCGACCTTGAGCACCGCGCGCGCGTCCTCGACGCGATCGCGGCCGAGCTCGGAGGCCCGCAGCTGTCCTTCGATGCCGTTGCCCAGATCGATGACCGCGCCACGCGCGTCGACTTCCTTCACCACGCCCTTGACGATCGTGCCCTTGGGGTTGTCGGCGATGTAGGCCGAGAACGGATCCTTGGCGAGCTGCTTGATACCGAGCGAGATGCGCTCGCGCTCCGGATCGATCGACAGCACCATGGCCTCGATCTGCTGGCCCTTCTGGTAGTTGCGCACCGCCTCCTCGCCCGGCTGATCCCAGGAGATGTCGGACAGGTGCACCAGGCCGTCGATATTGCCCGGGAGACCTATGAAGATGCCGAAGTCGGTGATCGACTTGATCTGCCCGGCCACCTTGTCGCCGCGGTTGTAGTTCTCGGCGAATTCCTTCCACGGGTTGGCCTGGCACTGCTTGAGCCCGAGCGATATGCGGCGGCGCTCCTCGTCGACGTCGAGCACCATGACCTCGACTTCCTGGCCGCTGTGCACCACCTTCGCCGGGTTGACGTTCTTGTTGGTCCAGTCCATCTCGGAGACGTGCACCAGGCCCTCGACGCCGTCCTCGATCTCGACGAACGCGCCGTAGTCGGCGATGTTGGTGACCTTGCCGAACACGCGGGTGCCCGGCGGATAGCGGCGCGCGATGTTCTCCCAGGGATCGGCGCCGAGCTGCTTCAGCCCCAGGCTCACGCGCGAGCGCTCGCGGTCGAACTTGAGGATCCGCACCTCGACCTCGTCCCCGACCTTGACGACCTCGGACGGGTGCTTGACGCGCTTCCACGCCATGTCGGTGATGTGCAGCAGGCCGTCGATGCCGCCGAGGTCCACGAATGCGCCGTAGTCGGTGAGGTTCTTGACCGCGCCGCGCACCACCGCGCCTTCCTGCAGGTTCTCGAGGAGCGCGGAGCGCTCGGCCGAGAACTCCTGCTCGACCACCGCGCGGCGGGACACCACGACGTTGTTGCGCTTCTGATCGAGTTTGATCACCTTGAACTCGAGCGGCTTGCCTTCGAGATACGAGGTGTCGCGCACCGGGCGCACGTCCACCAGCGAGCCCGGCAGGAACGCGCGCACGTTCTCGATCTCGACTGTGAAGCCGCCCTTGACACGGCCGGTGATCACGCCGGTGACGATCTCGGACTTGTTGAACGCCTCCTCGAGGCGCGTCCAGGTACGCGCGCGCTTGGCCTTCTCGCGCGACAGGCGGGTCTCGCCGGTGCCGTCCTCGACCGAGTCGAGGGCGACCTCCACGTTGTCGCCGGCCTTAACCTCGACCTCACCGCGCTCGTTCTTGAACTGCTCGAGCGGGATGACGGCCTCGGACTTCAGGCCCACGTTCACGATCACGACGTCGGGGGTTACGTCCACCACGAGCCCGGTCAGGATCATGCCCGGGCGGATGCGCTGGTTCGCTAGGCTTTGCTCGAAGAGCTGGGCAAAACTTTCTGACATACCTTCACTTTGCACGCCGTGCGTGCTGACTCTGGACCCCATCCGTGGGTGCCCAGGAAAACGTAACCGGCGCCCGCATCCGGCAGGCACCAACCTCGCATAACCTTCCTCACCGCGTGACTTGAGACGAGCGGCCTCGAGGCCACAGACGACGAGCAACCCCCAGTTCCAGCACCCTTGCTACGACCGCCTCTATGTCGAGACCGGTCGAGTCGATCTGCACTGCATCGGCTGCCGGACGCAACGGGGCGACCTGGCGGGTCTGATCCCTCAAGTCCCGCTCGGCTATCTCGCGCGAAAGGGCGGGAAGGCTAACATCGGACCCCTTGTCTTTCAACTGCTTATAGCGCCGCAGGGCCCTCTCTTCGAGGGTTGCCGTGAGGAATATCTTGAGGTCGGCCCGGGGGAAGACCACGGTGCCCATATCCCGGCCGTCGGCGACCAGTCCGGGGGGTTGCGCGAAGGCCCTCTGGCGCTCGAGAAGGGCGGTCCGAACCTCGGGCCAGGCCGCCACCCGTGAGGCCCCCGCACCGGCGGTCTCGGAACGCAGCTCATGGCTCACATCGCGCCCGTCGAGCCGCACTCGCTCCTCACCCCCCGGCTCCCAGCCGAATTCCACGCGCATCGCCCGCGCCAGGGCGGCGTGCCCCGCCGCATCATCGCGCGGCGCGCCGGCGGCCACGCCCGCCAGCGCCACCAGCCGGTAGAGCGCGCCGCTATCGAGCAGGTGCCAGCTCACCCGGCGCGCGAGCGCACGGCTGATGGTGCCCTTGCCGGAGCCGCTCGGGCCATCGATGGTGACGACGGGACAGGAGGAATCGGACATCCGCTCACCGAGCGTACGTCAGAGCGCCGCGAGACCGAGGCCGGCGGCGCGGGCGGTGGCCTCGAAGCCGGGAAACGAGGTCGCGACATTGGCGACGTCGAGGATCTCGATCGGCGCCGCGGCCCGCAGCGATGCGACTGCGAACGCCATGGCGATGCGGTGATCGCCGTGGCTGTCGACCGTGCCTCCGCCGAGTGCTTCGGCCCCGCGGATCCAGAGCCCATCGGGCAGCAACCGGGTCTCGACACCCAGGGTAGCGAGCCCCGCCGCCATGGCCGCCAGCCGGTCGCTCTCCTTCACGCGCAGCTCGAGTGCCCCGCGCACCAGCGTCTCGCCCATCGCACACGCCGCCGCGACGAAGAACACGGGAAACTCGTCGATGGCGAGCGGCACCTCGGACTCGGTGACGGTGATGCCGTGCAGCTGGCTGCGGCGGATCTCGAGGTCGGCGACCGGCTCGCCTCCCGGCGAGCCCGCAGCGGTGCGGGCATGCACCCGGATATCCGCCCCCATGCGCCGCAGCAGCCCGATCAGCCCGGTACGGGTCGGATTGACGCCGACGTTGGTGAGCGTGAGGCTCGGGGAGGCGGCCAGGCAGGCGGCCACGATGAAGAATGCCGCCGACGAGAAGTCCGCCGGCACCGCGATCTGCGTGGCCTTGAGGGTCTGGCCGCCTTCGAGCGTGACGCTGCGGCCCTCGCGCTCGAGCCGCACGCCGAAGGCGGCGAGCATGCGCTCGGTGTGATCGCGCGACGGGGCCGGCTCGGTCACGCTGGTGCGGCCCGCGGCCGCGAGCGCGGCCAGCAGCACCGCGGACTTCACCTGCGCGCTCGCTACGGGCAGGCTGTAATGAATCGCGCGCAGGTGCGGCTTACCGGTGATCTCGACCGGCGGGCGCCCGTCGTGCGTGCGGATCTGCGCGCCCATCATCGCGAGCGGCACCACGACGCGCTGCATGGGCCGGCGCATGAGCGAGGCATCGCCGATGAGCGTCGAGTTGAATCGCTGCGGCGCGAGCAGCCCGGTGAACAGCCGCATCGCGGTGCCGGCATTTCCCATGTCGAGCGCGGCGGCCGGGCCGCTGAGTCCCGCCGCGCCTACCCCGTGCACCACGACCTCGGTTTCCTGCGGCCGCTCGATGCGCACCCCGAGCGCACTCAGGGCGCGTGCGGTCGAGAGGCAGTCCTCGCCGGCGAGAAAGCCGCTGATGTGCGTGTCGCCCTCGGCGATCGCACCGAGCATGAGCGCCCGATGCGAGATCGACTTGTCGCCCGGCACGCTGAGCGTACCGGCGATGCGCCCGCCGGGCTCGACACGGTAGCGCGTCGGCGCGGCCGCGCCCGCGCTCATTGCACCGCCCGCGGGTAGGAGCCGAGGACGCGAAACAGCGAGCTGCGCTTCTTCAGCGCGGCGAGCGCCTTCTTCACGTGCCGCTCCCCGGCGTGGCCCTCGAAGTCGATGAAGAAGACGTAGTCCCACTTGCGCCGGTGCGAGGGGCGCGACTCGATGCGCGTGAGGCTCACCTTGTGTCTGGCGAGCGGCTCGAGCAGCCGGTAGAGCGCCCCGGGCGCATCGGTGTGGCCGACCGAGACCAGCAGCGTGGTACGGTCCGCGCCGCTCGGCTCGAAGAGCTTGCGTCCGAGCACCAGGAAGCGCGTCGTATTGTCGGCGCGGTCCTCGATCTCCGCGGCCAGGATGCCGAGCCCGTAGACCTCCGCCGCGGTCTCCCCGGCGATGGCGGCGCTGCCCTTCTCGTCCCGCGCGCGCCGCGCTCCTTCGGCGTTGCTGGAAACCGGCACCTGCTCGACTCCCGGCAGATGCTCCTCGAGCCACCCGCGGCACTGGGCGAGCGACTGCGGATGCGAGCACACGCGCTCGATGCGCGCGAGCTCGCTCATCGCGCCCATCAGGTGATGGCGGATACGCAGCTCCACCTCGCCGCAGATCTTGAGCGGCGAGGTGAGGAAGCGGTCGAGCGTGTGGTTGATCGTGCCCTCGGTGGAATTCTCGATGGGCACCACGCCGAAGTCGGCGTTGGCCGCCTCGACCTCGTGGAACACCTCGTCGATGGAGGCGAGCGGCAGGGCGCGCACCGAGTGCCCGAAGTGGCTGAGCACCGCCGTCTGGGTGAAGGTGCCCTCGGGACCGAGGAAAGCCACCTTGAGCGGCTCCTGCTGCGCGAGGCAGGCCGACATGATCTCGCGGAACAAGCGCAGCACCTCCTCGTCGCGCAGCGGCCCCTGGTTGCGCTCGCGCGCCGCGCGCAGCACCTGCGCCTCGCGCTCCGGGCGGTAGAAGTCGACGGTGCGGCCGGTAGCGCCGCTCTTGGAGATGCCGACCAGCTGTGCCAGCTTCGCCCGCTCGCTGATCAGGCGCTGGATGTCGACGTCGACGGCATCGATCCGCGCGCGCACCTCCTCGAGGCCGGGGCGCTGCGCCGGCGCCACCGCCGCCTTGGCCGCCGCCTTGGCCGCCGCCGCTGCCGGGCGTCGCTTCCTCATACTATGCGCGCCGCCAGCACGCCCTCGATGGCGCGCAGCTCCGCGAGCACCTCCGCGCCGAGAGCGCCGTCGGCGTCGATCAGAGTGTAGGCGTACTCGCCGCGCGACTTGTTGAGGAGGTCTGCAATGTTGATGCGGTGCATCGCGAGAGCGGTGGAGATCTGGCCCACCATGTTCGGGACGTTGCGGTTGGCTATGCTCAGGCGCGTCGTGCCCGGCAGGCGCGGCAGCACCGCCTCCGGATAGTTGACGCTATTCCTCACGTTGCCGTGTTCGAGGAACTCGCGCAACTGGTCGGCCGCCATGATGGCGCAGTTGTCCTCCGCCTCCCCGGTCGAGGCGCCGAGGTGCGGCAGGGTAACCACCCGGGGGTGGCCCTTGAGGGCATTGTTGGGGAAATCGCACACGTAGCCGTGCAGCTGCCCGGCATCGAGCGCGGCGATCACCGCCGCATCGTCGACGATCGGTGCGCGCGCGAAGTTGAGGAGTGTCCCGCCCGGCTTCATGAGCGCGAGACGCCTGGCGCTCACCAGCCCCGTGGTGGCGTCGTTCAGCGGCACGTGCACCGTGATGGCATCGGCGCGCGCGAACAGGTCCTCGATGGACCGCGCCTGCTCGACGCTGGCCGACAGCTGCCAGGCACGCTGCACGGTGATCTGCGGGTCGTAGCCGAGGACCTTCATGCCGAGGGCCAGCGCCGAGTTCGCGACCTCGACGCCGATCGCCCCGAGACCCACCACGCCGAGCGTGCGGCCCGGGAGCTCGAAGCCGACGAATTGCTTCTTGCCGCGCTCGACTTGCCGCTCGATCGCCTCATCGTCCCCCTCGAGCGCGCGCGTGAAGAGCCACGCGGGCCCTAAGTTGCGCGCCGCGAGCAGCAGGCCCGCGAGCACCAGCTCCTTGACGGCATTGGCGTTGGCGCCCGGGGAATTGAACACCGGCACACCGCGCCGGCTCATCTCCTCCACCGGAATGTTGTTGACGCCCGCTCCGGCGCGGGCGATGGCGCGCACGCCGGCGGGGATCGCGGCGGCGGCGAGCTCGGCGGAACGCACCAGGATGGCGTCCGGCTCGCGCGTGCCGGGCCCGACTTCATAGAGCTCGGGCGGCAGCCGCTCGAGGCCGCGCGGACTGATCTGGTTCAGGGTGAGGATGCGGTAGCGCATGAGGAGGCTTCAGCCCTTGCGGCGCTCGAAGTCCTTCATGAAGGCGATGAGCGCCTCGACCCCTTCGATCGGCATGGCGTTGTAGATGCTGGCGCGCATGCCGCCGACCGAGCGGTGGCCTTCGAGGTTGATGAGCCCGGCCGTGCCCGCCTCGGCGGCGAAGACGCCCTCGAGCGCGGGGTCGGCGAGCGTGAACGGCACGTTCATCCACGAGCGGCACTCGCGCGCCACCGGGCTGCGGTAGAACGCGGAGCCGTCGATGGCGGCATACAGCCGCTCGGCCTTCACGCGGTTGCGCGCCGCCATGGCGGCGAGCCCGCCGCGCTCCCTGAGCCACTTGAACACCAGCCCCGCGAGGTACCAGGAGAAGGTGGGCGGCGTGTTGAACATCGAGCCCTCGGCCGCCACCGCTGCGTAATCCCACACCGCCGGGATGTCCTTGCGGGCGCGTCCCAGCAGGTCCTCGCGCACGATCACGACCACGAGGCCCGAGGGGCCGATGTTCTTCTGGGCGCCCGCATAGATGAGCCCGAAGCGGCTCACGTCGATCGGGCGCGAGAGAATGGTCGAGGACATGTCGGCGACCAGCGGCACCCCGAAGGTGTCGGGCACGTAGGGGAACTCCACCCCGCCGATCGTCTCGTTGGGGCAGTAGTGCACGTAGGCGGCGCCGGCACTGAGCCTCAGGTGCTCCTGCCGCGGCACCGTCGTGTACTTCGAGGCGGCCTCGTCGGCCGCCACGTTCACGTGCCTTACGAGGCGCTGCGCCTCGGCGAGCGCGCGCTTCGACCAGTGCCCGGTGACGATCTGGTCGACGGTCGCATCCGCGGCCGCCAGGTTGAGGGGAACCACGGAGAACTGTGCCGCCCCGCCGCCCTGCATGAAGAGCACGCGGTAGTTCGCGGGTACGGCCAGGAGCTCCCGTAAGTCGCCCTCCGTCTCGCGCGCCATGGCGAGGAAGGGCTTGCCGCGGTGGCTGATCTCCATCACCGAGGCGCCGAGTCCTCGCCAGTCGGTGAGCTCCGCGCGGGCCTGTTCGAGGACCTCGACGGGCAGCATGGCCGGCCCGGCAGCGAAATTGAAGGCGCGCACGGTTATCTCAGGGCTGCGGCGGCGTGTCCGGCGCGGCCTCGCCGCCGGCTCCCTCGGCCGCGTCTTCGCCCGACTCGAGGCTCTCGATGCGCTCGATGCCGACCAGCCGCTCCCCCCCTTCGCCGAGCCGGATCAGGCGCACTCCCTGGGTGTTCCGCCCCTGCACGGAAATCTCGTCTACCGCAGTGCGCACCAGGGTGCCGGTCGAGCTGATCAGCATGATCTCCTGGCCCGGCAGCACCTGCAGCGCCGCCACGGTGTCGCCGTTGCGGCCGCCGGTCTGCAGCGCGATCACCCCCTGCCCGCCGCGGCCGTGCACCGGGAACTCCCCGAGCGGCGTGCGCTTGCCGTAGCCGGCGGCGGAAGCGGTGAGCACCTCTCCCTCTCCTACCACGATGAGCGCGATGACGTCCTGCCCGGCACCCAGGCGGATACCGCGCACGCCGGCCGCCTCGCGCCCCATGTAGCGCACCTCCTGCTCGTGGAAGCGGATCGCCTTGCCGCCGCTCGAGACCAGTATGATCTCGCGCTCGCCGTCGGTGATCGCGACCCCGACCAGCTGGTCGTTGTCGGCGAGATCCACCGCGATGATGCCGGTCGAGCGCGGGCGCGAGAAGGCCGCGAGCGGCGTCTTCTTCACGGTGCCGGCGCGGGTCGCCATGAACACGAAG
>DASQIP010000045.1:0-6283 GCA_035631515.1 Steroidobacteraceae bacterium | reverse complement strand
AAAGGCGGAGCCGCACATGCCCTGGAAACGGCGCCCATTCCGGCGCGGGACGCTGGCCCGCGCACGCAACATCGCAGACCTGCGCGAGCTCGCACGGCGCCGGGTGCCGGGCCTGGCGTTCGAATACGTCGAGGGGGGCGCGGAGGATGAGAGCACGCTGCGCGGCAACCGCGCGGCCTTCGAGGCGCTGCGGCTCGTGCCGCAGACCCTGGTAGACACTTCCCGCCGCCAGCTCGGCACCACGATTCTCGGCGCGCCGGCCGCGGCGCCGCTCGTCATCGCGCCAACCGGGCTCAACAACATGCTGCACAGGGAAGGCGACCTGGCGCTGGCGCGCGCGGCGGAACGCCGCGGCATCCCCTTCACGCTGAGCTCGCTCTCGACCACCCGGCTCGAGGAGGTCGCGAAGCGCGCCGGCGGCCGCCTGTGGATGCAGCTGTACGTCCTCAAGGACCGCGCCATCGCGCGCGACATCATGCAGCGCGCCGCGGCCGCGGGTTACGAAGCGCTGGTGTTCACCACCGACGCCAACGTCTTCGGCAGCCGTGAATGGGACCAGCGCAACTTCAGCGCACCGGGCAGGCCCACGTTGCGCGCGGCGCTCGATACGCTGCGCCACCCGCGCTGGCTGTATGACATGCTGGTGCGTTACGGCATTCCGCGCTTCCGCAACGTGGAGTCGTTCCTGCCGCCCGGCAAGGCCAGCGCGGTGGGCGGCAGCACGGTCCTTCCGGGGCTGTTCGAGGCGAACATCACCTGGGACGACATAGCGTGGATCCGGCAGTTCTGGCGCGGCAAGCTGCTCATCAAGGGCGTGCTGACCGCAGCCGATGCCGAGCGCGCCCTGGCACTCGGCTGCGACGGCATCGTGCTGAGTAATCACGGCGGGCGGCAGCTCGATTACTGTGTGGCGGCGATCGAGGTGCTCGCGGAAGTCGCGGCCGCGGTGCGCGGCCGCCTGCCGATCGTGATCGACGGCGGCTTCCGCCGCGGCACCGACATCGTCAAGGCGCTCGCGCTCGGCGCCGAGGCGGTGATGCTCGGACGCGCGACCCTCTACGGCCTCGGCGCCGGGGGCGAGGCCGGCGTCGCGCGCGCACTGGAGATGCTGTGCGTCGAGACCGATCGGGTGCTCGGCATGCTCGGGTGCAACGCGGTGAGCGAGCTCGGTCCCCAGCACGTGCGGCGCGCGTAGACGCCTCAGCGCTCCGGGGACTTGAGCAGCTCGGCGAGATCCGCCGTCCACAGTGCCGCCACGGTATGGGAGCCGTGGCCGCGGGTGCGGTCGCTGAAGGGAATCACGATGGCGCGGCCGTGCGGGACGCGCTTGATCTCGCGCTCGAGGATACCGAGCTCCGGGGGATTGATCAGGTCGTCGGCGGAGTTGACGGCGAGCAGCGGCGCCTCGATCTTCTCGAGGTCCGGCCCCGGATCGTAGTCGCGCGAGGCCTCGAGCGCATATAGCAGGTCGTTGGCGTCGTGGCTCCTGAGGTTCTCCTCGACATAAGCATCGATCACCTGGTCGGCGCGCGAGAGCGTCGGCGCCTCCGCCTGACGCAGCACCGGATTGCTGCCCGCGAGCCACAGCATCTCGAGAGCCGTGCGCAGCGATGGCGGCTCGCTCTGGTACTCACCGCCCTGCCATGCCGGGTCGTTGCGGATCGCATCGATCGCCGTGCGCCGCCACACGCGATTGCGCCCGGAGATCTGCGTCGGCAGGCTCGCGAGCGGCATGAGCGTATCCATGAACTCCGGATGCTGCTCGCCCCACAGCCAGGTGTGCATCCCGCCCATGGAGGTGCCCATGACGAGGCGCGCGTGGTTCACCTTGAGCCCCTGCGTGAGCAGCCGGTAGTCCGCCTCCACCATGTCGTGGTAGGCGTAGTGCGGAAAGTGCGCGTGCCGGCCGTCGCTCGGCTTGGAAGACTGGCCGTGACCGATGCCGTCCGGCAGCACGATGAAGAAGTGCCGTGCATCGAGCGGCTGGCCCGGCCCGAAGAGCTCGGTGGCGAACAGCGGGTTCAGGAACTGCGCGCCGCTGCCGCCGGTACCGTGCATGATGAGCACCGCGTTGCGCACGACGCCGTGCGCGTCGGCGCGCGGGGCGCCGAAGGTGCGGTAGTGAATACGCAGCTCGGGGAGTGACTCGCCCGAGGCGAACCTGAAGTCGCGAATGACGTAATCGCCCTCGGACGCCGGATAGCCCTGCGCTACCGCCGCCGCGAGCAGCGCGCCGGTCAGCAGAGCCGCGCAACCCGGGCGTCTCATGCGGCAGCCCGCCCCTTAAGACGGCTCGTCACCCAATCGTCGATCACGCGCTCGAGCACCGCGAGCGGCATCGGAGCGGCGGACAGACCGGCGTCGTGGAAGTCGCGGATGTCGAACTTCGCTCCCAGCCGGGCGCGCGCAGCGGCGCGCAGCTTGAGCCAGCGCGTCTGGCCGACCTTGTAGCTGGTCGCCTGGCCGGGCCAGGTGCAGTAGCGTTCCACCTCGGTCGTCATGCCGCTGCGCACCTCGCCGGTGGTCTCCACCAAGTAGTCGATCGCCTGCTCGCGGCTCCACCCCCTGGCGTGGATCCCGGTGTCGACGACGCAACGCGCCGCACGGAACAGCAGCGACTGCAGCATGCCGAGCCGTCCGATGGGGTCCGAGTCGTACATACCCATCTCGTCGCACAGCTGCTCGGCGTACACCGCCCAGCCCTCGGTGTTGGCGGAGAAGCCACCGCCGGCCTTGCGAATGAGGGGCAGCTGTGGCATCTCCAGCACCAGTGCCAGCTGGAAATGATGCCCCGGCTCGGACTCGTGATAGACGAGCGTCGGCAGACGCCAGCGCGCCCGCTCGCTCGTGTCGCGCAGATTGATGTTGAACACCCCCGGGCGCGAGCCATCGAGCGTCGGCCGCTCATAATAGCCACCGGGCGCTCCCGCCTCGGTGTAGGCAGGCACGCGGCGTATCTCCACCGGCGCCTTCGGTCTGATGCGGAAGTACTTCGGCAACTGCGGCTGCAGCTGCCTGATGAGGCCGTTGCAGTAGTCGAGGATCTGCTGCCGGCCCTCGTCGGTGTTCGGATAGACGTACTGCGGATCCCTGCCGAGGGCCTGGGCGCGCTCCGCCACGGTTCCGCTCGTAAGCCCCTGCGCCTTCAGGATTACCTCCATCCGTGCGGTCAGATCCTGCGCCTGGCTCACGCCCAGCTCGTGCACCTCGTCCGCGCTCATGCCGGTGGTCGTCCCCTCGCGCAGCGCCACCTGGTAGAGCTCGGCTCCCTGCGGCAGGCGGCCGACGCCGGCGTCGTGCGGTGCCCGCGGCCGCAACTCGCGGAGCGCCGCGGCCTGCCGGTCGAGCGCGGGATACACTTCATCGGCGACGATGCGTGCCGCGTCCACGCCCCAGTCCCCGCCGAGGCCGAGCTTCCCGGTGCGCGTCGCGAGCGAGGTCGAAAGGATGGAGTCTATGGGGGCGGCGCTGCGCAGGATCTTCATCTGCTCGAGCGTGCGGTCCATGATGAAGTCCGGCGGGATCACCTCGAGCCCGGCGTCGTGGCGCACGCGCTCGGTCTCCTGATCGAGCACCACGGCGAAGGCCTTGAGGCGTGCGAGATAAGCCTCGGCGTCTTCCTGGCTCGCGATGCGGTGCTGCCGGTCGAGGAAGGTCGGCACGCTCTGGTAGGCCCCCGTCAGCTGGCTCACCACGTAGGGGCGCACCCCCTCGCCGTACTCGAACGGGCCGTAACGCTCGGCGGTCACCAGCTGAAACATCACGGTGTCGTAGTTGGTGCGGTCGGCGCCGGTCACCGAGTTGCGGTCGAAGGCCCTGAGGCGCCGCAGTTGCCCGGCGCTCTCGCGCTTGTCCTCGCGGACGCCGGCCAGCGAGGCGTCGCCGAGTCTGGCCTTGGCCGAAGCGTACTTGCCGGTATCGAGTCCGAGGCTCGTCAGCAGCTGCGGGCGCCGGCTCAAGCGCTCATCCATGAACGCATCGAAGAGCGCATCGAGCCGGGCCGCGGGCGTGTCCGCGCTGCCGGCCGCCGCGGCGAGCGGCGCGCGCACCAGCGCGGCGGCCACCGCGGCGCCCATCACCGAGCCCGCCACCGTCACGAATTGTCTGCGATCCATCACCCGGGTACTCCCTGCACGCCAAGCGGGCGGCGCGTCCTCGATCAAACCGTGGCCCGGTGGCCCGCGCGGCGGCCGGCCGTTACGCCGCCAGCGTGCCCTTCTGCTTGGCAGAATGGGTCGCGATCAGGTCCATCAGTCCCGGCGAGAGGCAGTCGTACGGCTCGAGCTTCAGCTCCTTCAGGCGCGCCCGCACCTCGCCCATCTTCGCCGGCGGGAAGCCCGACTCGATGATCGAGGAGACGAAGGCGGCGAATTCCGGGGCCGACCAGCCGCTGTCCTTCGAGAGCTCGGTATGCACGAAGTCAAAGCCGTAGAAGGGATGGTTCTTGTTCTCGATGCGGCCGTACATGTGCACGCCGCAGCCGGTGCAGGCGTAACGCTGGATCGGCGCTTTCTCGTCGACGATCTTGAGCTTGTTGGCGTTGGCAGTGACGGCGAGCTTGTCGCGCCCGATCACCGCCACCACTGCGAACAGCGCGCCCTTAGGCTTCCAGCACTTGGTGCAGCCGCATGCGTGATTGAAGGCCGTGTTGCCCTTCAGCGTGACGGTGACCGGTGCGGAGGTGCACAGGCAGCTGAGCGTGCCGCCGCCAAAGTCGGTCTTACCGGGCTTCACGCCGCCATCGACGGCCGGATGAATCTTGATAGCCATGAGCGTCTCCTCAGCAATGGTGGGTCGTGGGCGGCAGGCAGCGGCGAGGCTGCCGGCGCGCCCCTTAGAACGTGACCACCGAGCGGATCGACTCGCCCCGATGCATGAGATCGAAGGCGTCGTTGATCTTCTCGAGCGGCATCACATGAGTGATCAGGTCGTCGATGTTGATCTTCCCGTCCATGTACCAGTCGACGATCTTCGGTACGTCGGTGCGCCCGCGTGCGCCGCCGAAGGCGGTCCCCTTCCACACGCGCCCGGTGACCAGCTGGAACGGCCGGGTCTTGATTTCCTGCCCGGCGCCGGCGACGCCGATGATGACCGACACGCCCCAGCCGCGGTGGCAGCATTCGAGCGCCTGGCGCATGAGATCGACGTTACCGACACATTCGAAGCTGTAATCGGCGCCACCGTCGGTGAGGCCCACGAGGTGCTGTACGAGATCCCCGTCCACCTCCCTGGGGTTCACGAAGTGAGTCATGCCGAAGCGTTCGGCGAGCGCTTTGCGGCGCTGGTTGATGTCGACGCCGATGATCCTGTTGGCGCCGACGAGGCGCAGTCCCTGGATGACGTTGAGCCCGATGCCGCCCAGGCCGAAGACCACGGCGTTCGCCCCGGCCTCGACCCTGGCGGTGTTGATGACGGCACCGATGCCGGTCGTGACGCCGCAGCCGATATAGCAGACCTTCTCGAAGGGCGCGTCCGCGCGGATCTTCGCGACCGCGATCTCCGGCAGCACGGTGTAGTTGGAAAAGGTCGAGCAGCCCATGTAGTGATGCACCATCTGGCTGCCGAGCGAGAAACGGCTGGTGCCGTCCGGCATCACACCCTTGCCCTGGGTCGCGCGGATCGCGGTGCAGAGGTTGGTCTTGCGCGACAGGCACGACTTGCACTGCCGGCATTCCGGCGTATAGAGAGGTATGACGTGGTCGCCCTTCTTCACCGAGGTCACGCCCGGTCCCACGTCGACTACGACCCCGGCGCCCTCATGCCCGAAGATGACGGGAAACAGGCCCTCGGGATCCGCTCCCGAGCGGGTGAACTCATCCGTGTGGCACACGCCGCTCGCGCGGATCTCGACCAGCACTTCGCCGGCCTTCGGGCCACCGAGCTCCACCGTCACGACTTCGAGCGGTTTGCCGGCGGCGTACGCAATCGCAGCCTTGGTCTTCATGCCAGTTCCCCGTTTCCTGGTGGCCCGCGCAGCGAGCCTGAGAGTGTACCCGCATGGGGAGCGAAAACCATCAACGGCTTGTCACGAAGCGACTTCCGGGAGCGACAATGGCGCTCTGGAACAATTGCAGCGCGAGGCGTCCATGGCAGACACGGTGTTCGGCAAGATCATCCGCGGTCAGATCCCCTGTCACAAAGTGTACGAGGACGAGGCAGTACTCGCCTTCCTCGACATCAACCCCTTGAGCACCGGGCACACGCTCGTCATCCCCAAGGAATCCGCCGAGAGCATGGATCGCCTCTCGGACGAGGCCGCGGCCGCGCTCGGGCGCGTGCTGCC
>DASQIP010000044.1:0-25803 GCA_035631515.1 Steroidobacteraceae bacterium | reverse complement strand
CGCATTCTCTGGGCACCCTCCGTCGGTGGTTTCAAAACTTCACCACGGCTTCGAGTCCAATCGAAGTCTGATTATCGGTAACGCCGGCGCCCGCGGGCCCCACAAAGAACGAGGCATCTTTCACGAAGGCGTTGGAGTCGGACTTGTCGCCGCGCACCTCCCCTCGTATCTCGACGAATTTCGTCGGCAGGTATGCAAGCGTCACGGTGGCCTCCTTCCATTTTTGAATGACCCCAGTGCGGTAGCCGTCCTTGTCGTCGAAGTACTCGGCGCGCGCCGATAGCCGCCATTGATCATTGACCTGATAGTTGACGTAGCCTGCCGCGCCATCCCACTTCGCCGTAATCGAGGCTCCATTCACGAGAGAGGGGACGCTTTCCTGCTGGCCCCAATCCACGTTCAGAATGAAGGTGAGCTGGCTCGTGGCGTTGTAGGTACCCACCACATCGACCAGGGAGCGAACGCCGCTCGTGCCGGCGCCGATGAACGGGCCGCCAGAGACCTGCTCGACGCCGCTGTAGCCCTGGACGGCCAGGGAGAACATCTTGTTCGGTGTGAACGAGGCGCCTAGCTCAGCAGTCTTCTGCTTGTTCGCGTCCTGCAGTTGGTCCCAGCCGTTATTCACGCCGACGATGACACTCACTTGATCGGAGGCGGCGTAGGTCAGCCGTGCCCCCGTGTGGGTAAAGGGAATCGCGTACCCGAAGAGAATCGATCGCGAGTAGTTGGTGTCCTGAGTGGAGTTGATGACTTCGGCCCCTGCGAGCGTCACGAACTTGCCGCCGATGAGGGTCAGTGCGCCGTGAGCGTATTGCACGAAGGCCTGGGTGACGTCGAAATTGCTGGTGGACTCGCCTAGGGAGGCGATGACCCGGGCGTCTCTGCCCGCTGTGAGATTGACCAGACCCCCAAAGCCCTCCTTCGGCAGATAGTCGACAGTGAGCGCCGCCTGATGAACGTTGAACGAGTTGGGCTCGGTGTCGAATACGCGATCCGGCACACCACTTGTGAAAACGCCCTGGCCTGAAAGGTAGGAATAGGCCACATCCACGTAACCGTGCACGTCGATCCCGGAGGCGGCGAGGACATCACTCAATGAAGGCGCGGTGGGTTTGGGGGAGTCCGCGGGTGCTGCTGCGGGGTCCTCTGCGCGGGCAGTGCCGCCAGTCAAGGCCACGAGGCAGAGCAGCGCGAGGGACGAATCTCGAGTGAAACCCATAGGCATGACAGCGAGCTCCGTAAAGTAGAGGGTGGTCAGGGTCTCCGCCGCTGACGGCGGAGACCCTTTGGGCGGGGGGCGTCTACTCGACGTGCTCGCCGTGGAGCGACACGTCAAGGCCTTCGCGTTCCTCGTCCTCGGCGACCCGCAGTCCGATGGTCATATCGATGACTTTGAGGATCAGGTAGCTCACGACGAAGCCGTACACCAGGGTGGCGAGCACGGCTTTGAGTTGCGTCACGACACTACCGGCCTGGCCACCGTCGAGCGCCGTGCTCGCAAATACGCCGGTCAGCAGAGCACCGACGATTCCCCCGATGCAGTGCACGCCGAACGCATCGAGCGAATCGTCGTACCCGAGCGCCTTCTTAAGCGACGTGGCGGCAAAGAAGCAGATCACCCCGGCCGCAATACCGATGATGACTGCAGGGGTGGGCATCACGAAGCCCGATGCGGGCGTGATGGCCACGAGGCCCGCGACCGCGCCAGAGGCGATGCCGAGCACGCTCGGTTTCCCTTTGACGACCCATTCCATGAACATCCAGGCAAGGGCGGCGGCGGCTGTGGCGATCTGGGTGACCGCCATCGCCATCCCGGCACGGCCATCAGCGGCCACGGCGGAGCCGGCATTGAACCCAAACCACCCGACCCAAAGCAGCGAGGCCCCGATCACCGTCAATACCAGGTTGTGGGGCGCCATGGGTTCCTTGTTGAATCCCACCCGCTTGCCGAGTGCCAATGCACAGGCGAGCGCCGCGATCCCTGCGTTGATGTGCACCACGGTGCCGCCCGCGAAGTCGAGAACGCCGGCCGTGGCGCCCCAACCGCCCGGCTCCCACATCCAGTGGGCAATCGGTGCATAGACAACGATCGACCACACGCCCATGAACCAGAGCATGGCGGAGAACTTCATGCGTTCTGCAAATGCACCGCAAATGAGCGCCGGGGTGATGATTGCGAAGGTGAGCTGGAACATCGAGTAGACGCTCTCGGGTATGGTCACCCCCAGATGACTCACCGACACTTTCCCGATGACCGCATCCACTGCCGGGGTGTCTTTTGTTGCTGCCACGGCCGCCACGTCCTTGATGTAGATCACCCCGTTCATGAACAGGCGGCTAAGACCTCCGATGTAGGGCGTTCCCGGGGTGAAGGCGAGGCTGTACTCGATGACGTACCACAGGAGTGTCACCAGGCATGTGATGGCAAAGCTCTGCATGAGCGTCGCCAGCACGTTCTTCTTACGCACCATCCCGCCGTAGAAAAGAGCAAGTCCTGGGACGGTCATCATCAAGACCAATGCCATGGAGGCGAGCATCCAGGCGGTGTCGCCTGAATTGATCTGCGAGTTGAGAATGACCGAGGGCTCAGTCGTTGAGGGGGCGGCAGGTGCGGCGGAGGCACCAGCTGGCGCAGCGGCGGACGCGGCGGGCGGTGTAGAAGCGGTTGCGGCTTCGGGCGCCGGCGCCGACGTAGCGGCCGGTGTCTCCGTGGCACCGGCCGGCGGATCGGCCCATGCCAAGGGCACCGACAGTGCCAGCAGAGCAACCAGTAACGACCGCGACAATGTGGTCATCGATTCTCTCCCGTAAGCTCAGTTGTGTTTCTAAATGGCGCCGGAGCCATGCTCGCCCGTGCGGATTCGCACGACCTGCGCGAGGTCAACGACAAAGATCTTCCCGTCGCCCACTTTGCCGGTGCGCGCTGACTTGTTGATCGCTTCGATCACCCGCTCCAGGAGTGAATCGTCGACTGCTAATTCGATCTTTGTTTTCGGCACGAACTCGACGAGGTACTCGGCGCCGCGGTAGACCTCCGTGTGGCCGCGTTGTCGTCCAAAGCCCCGCACCTCCGTCACGGTCATGCCCTGCACGCCGACTTCGCTGACGGCGCTACGAACCTCATCGAGCTTGTGCGGCCTGATGATCGTTGTGATCAGTTTCATGGGTCTCCCTCCTCGCCCCAGATGCGGCTGATGGCCGCCCAATGCTGGGTCGTGCGGGACTGACACAGCACGCCGCGTGCCAGAAATGAGCACTCGAATGTGAACAATCAGTTACAGGGAAGACCGACGAGCTTCTTTGAGAGTCCTGCGCTCTTATGGGGCGGGGACATTCTTGATTGCTCCATCACGGAACACCGAGGTGAAGCTTCTCGGGCGCCTCTCAGTGCTCCAACTTTGACCGCGGTCTTTCTGCATGGAAGAATCTCGCGAGACAGTGTGTTAAAGGCTGCGGAGAGCTGGCCATGTCGCCGAGACTCGTGAGTTTTATTCTCATCGCATGCGGCGCTTCGCTCTCTTATGCCTCAGAAAGCTGCGATCGCTCCTTCACGGAGCAATATCGCGAATGCGTGCGTATTGTGGATTCTCTGCGCCCGGACAAGGGCGGTCAGGCACGCGTATTCGCGCCCGACGGCTCAGAGTTCACGGCGGGGCAGGCCCGGTGGATGCAAGGACACTTGCACGAGGTGGCGGCGGCCTGCGTGCGCGGCGACCAGGCACGAGCAGCTCAACTGCTGGGAGAGGTGCGGGACTTGCTGAAATCGCACCACAGGACATCGTGAGTCATCACTCTTGCCGTCGGACCACCCTGCGCTCTTCTCGGTTGCGCGCGACTTTCAACGCACGGTACGTGATCGCCTAAACGAAAACGCCGCCCGAAGGCGGCGCTCTCGTTCCCGGCAGCGCAGGCCGGGCTCCGTGTCATCGTCAGCGATCCGTTGTCGTACGGCTCAGATGGCTGTAGCGACACCACTTGCCATCCCAATGCGGCGTCCATGCGCCCGTCTCCGATGCTCCGTCCTCGTGGTGTACCTCGACCTGCAGAACCGGGGCTCCCTTCTCTACGGATGCCGGCAATGACATTTCGGCCGTGAACAACCAGGTTCGGGACGTATCGGCCCAGCACGACCACACGCGGCCGACCGTGGCGGTCTGGTCTGCAATCTTTCGCAGCCCCGCCGGGACCGAAGCCGGGTCACGGATGTGATAGGCCCCGTCCGGCACCAGGTCGCCGCGCGTAATCAGCGCCTCGAGCAGCCTCTCAACGTGCGAGGGCTGACGCTGTAGCTTGCGCAATCGAAGAGATTCCACGTGCGCATTCCAGCGCGGCCAGCCAAACCGCTCTGCAACGCGCGTCACAATGCGGGCAGGACTGCGGAAAGTACCTAGCAGGCTCGCGCACGAACGAGAATCAATAACACTCACGCGCCTCGGCGGAAGCAGCCGCCGCGCCCTCGTGGCTAACCCTTAGACGGCGCGCGCCGCGATCCGGTCCGCCATGCCGCTCGAGGCGGCGCGCGCGGTCTGCATCAGGAGCGGCGCCCAGCGCTGAGTGAGAGCCTCCATCGTCCACCGGCTGGTGGGCCCGGAGATGTTGATCGCGGCGACCGGGCGCCCGTGTTGCCCGATCACGGCGGCACCAACGGTGAGGTCGCCCCGGTAGCACTCCTGGTTGGCTCGGGCATAGCCGAGCTCGCGCGCCTCATTCACCAGATCGAGTATCCGGGCTTTGTCGGTCACGGTCGTAGAGGTCAGGGGACGGAGCCTCGAGCGCTCCAGGATCTCGGCGACTTCCTCCGGTGGCAAGCGCGACAGATAGGCACGGCCCGCGGCGGTGCAGAACATCGGCAGCGAGCGTCCGATCGGCATGTGGATCAGGAACGGCTGATGTCCCGGAAACCGCGCGACGTAAACCATGGAGGTGTCGTCGGGCTCGGAGAGGCTCACCGACTCGCCGGTCGCGACGTTGAGCTGCAGCAGATGACTGGTCGCCGCCTCGATCAGGGTGTGTCCGGCCAGGTACGCGTGCCCGATCGTCAGCACGCGCGGACTCAATACCCAGCGCCTCGAATGCACGTCCCGCTGCAGGTACCCCAGCCGCTGCAGCGTGCTCGTGAAGCGCTGCGCAGAGCTCTTGGTAATGCCCGCAGCCGCGGAAATCTCAGCGAGGTTCAAGGCCCGGCGCTCGCCGCCGAAGGCATGCAGCACGCCCAGGGCCTTCTCCACGGATTGATTGAGAGGGAGCGCCGAGGGTCGCGCGGTCGCGTTCAAGAGCTGCTTCCTGATTTGGTGCCCGGGTCTTCCATCCCAAATTACAGTATGCAACACTCACTATGCGATAGGTAAGAATCATACCGCGATACAACCGGGCTCTGTAGGGGGGATCGGACCATGCGCAGCAGCACGCGCCGCTTCGTGGCGTCGACCGTCGTCTTTTGCGGCTTCCTTCCCGTCGACTCGCGCCTCTACGCCGCAGATACGGCGACCGCGGGCGAGCAGCTCCAGGAAGTCGTCGTGGTCGCGCAGCGCAAGTCCGAGAAGCTCCAGGACGTGCCCATCGCGGTCACGGCAATCTCCACGAACGATCTCATCAACGAGGGGGTGCGGCAGGCCGGCGATATCACCGCCCTCGTTCCGAACATGTTGCTGAATTCTCCCTATGGCCCCGAAGCGCAGCCGACCTTCACGCTGCGCGGCGTGACGACGGAGGACTGGAGCCAGAATCAGAGCAGCCCGATCGCGATGTACCTCGACGAGGTCTACAAGCCCGTTGGCGCGGTTCAGTCGCTGCAGGCTTACGACCTCGAGCGCGTCGAGGTACTGCGCGGCCCGCAGGGCACGCTGTACGGCAAGAATGCCACGGGTGGCGCGGTGAACTTCTACACCCGCAATCCGAGCCTGAATGAGTACGACGGCTACGCAACCGTGGGCACGGGGAACTACAGCCTGTTCACTGCGCAGGCGGCGGTCGGCGGCCCGATCATCGATGACCGGCTCGGCTGGCGCGCGGCTGCCCTCTACGAGAAGCGGGACGGCTGGGTCAACAGCATCGTGCCCGGCGTCGAGCCGCTCAACGGCGTCGATGCGGCGGCCGGCCGCCTCAGCTTTCTCGGAAAGCCCAACGATGATCTGACGGTCCTGTTCAAGGTTTTCGTGAGCAAATCGGGAGGCACACCCTACGGTGCCCACGCCCTGAATAACGACCCGAACACGACTCTCTTCAACGGGAACATCGGCTGGTTCGACAATGGCGCCAAGTACGCGGTGCACAAGCAGATCTACCACGACGGCGCCTCCCTCAAGATCGACTGGCAGCTCCAGCACGCGACGCTCACGTCCGTCACCGGCTTCGACTACGGGTGGTGGTACGAAAAGAGCGACGACGGCGGATTGCCGATCACCGGACCGGCCACCGCGCGGCTCGACGACCCGAATACATATTTCTCGAGCGTCAATGCCTTCTCGGAGGAAGTCCGGCTGGCCTCGCGCGACAGCGGCGCCCTGGGCTGGCTCGCCGGTCTCTATTACGGGCGCGAGAGCACGCACGCCACCGTGCAATTCCACTTCTTCGATGGCTATCAGTGCTGCTTCTTCCCGCCGGCCGGTTCCCCCGCGCCCTCGCCGTTGTGGGGATTCGACGAGTACAACAACTTCGATCAGATCAAGGACAGCCGCGCGGCCTTCATCAACCTGACGTACGCCGTCACCCCGCAGGTCACACTCCGCGGTGGGCTGCGCTATACCAAAGACCAGGTCACCATCGAGAATTTCTACGCACTCGAGGGAGGTCTCGGGAGCATGCCGCTCGGCAACGATCCCAACGTCGATGGGGGCACCTGGTGGACGCAGACCATCGGCAATCCCGCCTTGTACCCTGCCGGTAATCCACCGACGGCGCCGCGCACCTTCTATCAGCAGGGACTCTCACCCCAGGGGTTCGGCGTCGTGCCGAACTTCGGCGACGATACCAACAACGTCAGCGGCAAGGTCGGCGCGGACTGGCGCGTGAACGAGCAGGTGCTCGCCTATTTCAGCATCAGCCAGGGCTACCGCGGCGTAGCCTTCAACGGCCAGGCCTACAACGACAACACCGAGCTCACGTTCGCCCGCCCCGAGAAACTGACTTCTTATGAGCTCGGCGCCAAGACCGAGTTCTGGAATCGGCGCGGCATCTTCAACGCCACGGCCTTCCATTACGACTACACGAACCAGCAGTTTCTCGATGAGTTCACTCTGCCGGGCGGTCTCGGCACCGGATTTCGCACTACCAATGCGCCCAAATCCCGCATCGACGGCGCCGAGTTCGAGTTCCAGGTCAAGGCCACGGCCGACCTGCAGGTCATGGCGAATCTCGGCCTGATGGACAGCAAGTACGTCGACCTGACGCTGCATGCGGGGCAGTTCGTGGATAGCGCGCACACCATCCCGCGGGTTTGCTGCACCGGTAACCACCTGATCCAGGCGCCGGACTACACCGCGAGGCTCGGCATCGACTGGCGCTTCGCGCAGCTCGCGGCGGGTGAGCTGCGCCTGTCCGCGGACGCCAATTTCTACGGCAAGCAGTATTTCGACGCCTTCAACACCGAGCGTGATGCACAGGCTGCCTACGGGATTGCGAACGCCCGCCTCTCGTTCGAGAGCACCGCAAAGCGCGGTTTCTCGATCGACGCGTGGATCAAGAACCTCACCAACCGCCAGTATCTCGCCTACGCGCTCAATCAGGGGGACGCAGATACCGGCGCGCTCGGCTTCGACTACGCGCTGGTCGGCGAGCCGCGGACTTACGGTGCCGACATCACCTATCGGTTCTGAGATCGCGGCGAATTAAGTGAAGCGGTGCGCCCGCTGTTGCGCGTTTGCGCGACAGCGCGGCGCGGCTGCCGGCGTCACCGCACTGAGGGCAGTAACGATTCGCAGTCTCTTGTGATCTGCGCCGCGGAACCCGGCGAGCGCCAAGCCGCACACTAGTCGCTATGCCAGTGACTGTGTGAGGATCCCCAGTGATACTGACCGCCTTGGGATACCTGCTCCTCTTTCTCTCCGGCCTCGCAGTGTGCCTGTTCTGCTGGCTGAGCTACTCGAGCGTCACGGGAGCGGCGCGCCCGCCGCAGCCGCCCGCTGAGGATCAGTTCCTCGAGCGTGCCGTGCGCGACATGAGGCCGCCGATCGGCGCCGGCAGCAGCTGATGCGTTGAGCCTCTTATGGTGCGGCGC
The DNA here is from genome assembly GCA_035631515.1 of Steroidobacteraceae bacterium. Classification (GTDB taxonomy): domain Bacteria; phylum Pseudomonadota; class Gammaproteobacteria; order Steroidobacterales; family Steroidobacteraceae; genus 13-2-20CM-66-19. The sequence continues at coordinate 17,588 of DASQIP010000044.1, read as the reverse complement.
GATTTCGTCACGCACAGTCTCTCATCGCCGACACGTTGACGGCTAAGGTGGAACGCTCAGCATCGCGATATGACTCGACGCCATCGTCAGTTCGTGGGAGGCTCGCCCAAGTGGTACTGACGCTGCTCGGATATCTGCTTCTGGTCCTCACCGGCCTGGCGGTGTGTCTGTTCTGCTGGTTGGGCTACGCATGCCTGAGAGGGGCTGCACGCCCGCCCGAACGGCTCCCGCACGACACCTTCGTCGAGCCTGCGGCCCACGACCTGATACCTTCCGTTCGCCGCTCCTAAGCCGCCTTCGCGGCGCGCTCGGCGAGCGCCGTCTTGAAGAGCGCCAGCATGCGGCTCCAGGCCTTCTCCGCCTGCGCGTCGTTGTAGACGCGCGAGTCCGGCGGGCACCAGCCGTGCAGCGCCCCGGCATACACCTCGATCTCGGCCGGCACGTTCGCCCTGGCAAACGCATCCCGCAGCACGGTCTTGGCTTCGGGCTGACGCTGGTCGTCGTTCTCCGCGATCGCGAACAGGTACTGCGCCCGGATCTTCGGGATCAGGAGGTGCGGGCTGTCCGGCTTGTCGGTCACGAGTCCCCCGCCATGAAAGGAAGCCCCGGCCCCTATGCGCCCGGGCAGCTCCGCCGCGGTGCGCAGGGTGAACGGCCCGCTCATGCAATAGCCCATGGTCCCCAGCTTGCGCTTGCGATCGACCGCAGACTGCGAGTCGAGCCAGGCGACGAAGGCCCTGGCATCCGTCACCGTCGTCGCAGGCGTCAGGGCGCCCATGAGTGACATGAGGGCGTTGCGCGTCGGCGGATCGTTGAAGTCGGGGTTCTCCGGGGCCGTGGGCGCCCGCTGGGTGCGGTAGAACGGGTTCGGGACCAGCACCGCGTAGCCCGCCTCGGCCAGCCGCCGCGCCATATGCCTGAAGGCCGGCCGCAGACCGAATATGTCCGGCCACATCAGCACTCCGGGATGCACCCCCTCGCCGGGATGCACGAAGTACGCGTCCGCCGTGCCGTCGGGAGTCCTGATGTCGACGTCGGCCTCCTCGATCCAGGCCGCGCCCGCCCGCGCCGCGAGTAACGACGCCACACCCACGCCGAGCGTTACGGCTCCGAAGTGCCGTCGCGACAGTTGTGCCGACTTCAGCTGATACTGAATCATGTCGTCCATCGAGTCGTTGTCGCACATGGATGCTCTCCGCACGCAGGACGGGCGCGCAGTATATCGCGCCCCCGATGCCCGCCCGTGTCGGTAGCCGGGCAGGAGATGCCTGCGGGCGTGTCGCGCGTGCTGCTGCCGTGGCTGGTCGCCGTGGCTTTCTTCATGCAGTCGCTCGACACGACCATCCTCAACACCGCGGTCCCGGGCATCGCGCACGCCCTCGGCGTCGCGCCGCTCAGCATGAAGGCGGTCCTTGCGACCTACACGCTGAGTCTCGCGGTGTTCATTCCGGTGAGCGGCTGGATGGCGAACCGCTTCGGAACGCGGCGCGTGTTCGCGGTCGCCATCGGACTCTTCACCGCCGGGTCGCTGCTGTGCGGGCTGGCGCGCAACATCCACCTGCTGGTCGCGTTCCGGGTGCTGCAGGGCTGCGGCGGCGCCATGATGGTGCCGGTAGGCCGGCTCACCCTGGTGCGCGCCTTCGGCAAGTCCGAGCTGGTGCGCGCCATGAGCTTCGTCGCGGTCCCGGGGCTGCTCGGGCCGCTGTTCGGTCCGCTCGTCGGGGGCCTGATCAGCGGGTTCGTGCACTGGAGCGTCATCTTCTTCATCAACGTTCCGATCGGTCTCGCCGGGCTGTATCTGGTCGAGCGCTATCTGCCCGATTACCGCGAGGCGCACAGCCCGCGGCTCGACCTCACGGGCTTCGTGCTGTTCGGGTCCGGCATCGCCCTGTTGTCTTACGTCCTCGAGGTATTCGGCGAGCACCGCCTGCCGGGCGCTGTGGTCGCAGCCCTCCTCGCGCTGTCGCTCGCGCTGCTCGCGGGCTACGGCCTGCATGCCGCGCGGACCTTCAGCCCGCTCCTGAACCTCGCGCTGTTCCGGATTCGCACCTTCCGTGCCGCGGTGAGCGGCGGATTCTTCACACGCATGAGCATCAGCGGCATCCCGTTTCTGCTGCCGCTCCTCTTCCAGGTGGGTCTCGACTACAGCCCGATCGAGTCGGGGCTGCTGATGATGTCGCAGGCCTTCGCCGCCATGGGCTTGAAGACCATCATGCCGTCCATACTGGCGCGCTTCGGCTATCGCGCGGTGCTGGTTTCCAACACCGTGACGCTGGGAGTCCTGATCCTGCTGTTCGCCACCATAGGGCGTGCGACCCCGGTGTGGCTGATCGTGCTGCAGGTGTTCGTCTTCGGCCTGTTCGCCTCCATCCAGTACACCAGCATGAACACGCTCGTGTACGCCGACGTGAGCGGCGCCGCGGCGAGCGATGCGAGCACCATCGCCAGCACCGGCCAGCAGCTCTCCATCAGCTTCGCGGTTGCGGTGGCTTCGCTGGTGACGGCGCTGTTCGTTCCCGACCGCTTCCACACCGCGCCGGGCGAGCTGCTGCATGGCATCCACGAGGCGCTCCTGGTACTCGGCGTCGCGACCATCGTCTCGACCGTCGTGTTCCGCGGCCTCGAGCCCGGCGACGGCAGCGCCGTCAGCCGCCATCGCGAGGCCAGGGGCACGGCCTGACACCCGGGTGCAGAAAAAACGGCGCCGCCCGCAGGCGGCGCGTCCGCAGGATCTGCGAGCGGTAACGACTCAGTCGAGCGGACGCTCCAGGCGGCCACCGATCACCGCAGCAAAGTGTCCGATCACGAGCGCAAAGGTCACAGCGATCTCGATCCCTAATATGACTTCCATCTTTCATCTCCTCGAGTCTGTCAGCGGCGCGCAGTCTAGTGGGGGACCGCCTGCGGCACAGTCCGCCTTTAGGGAGAGTGCGCAGCGCACACTCGAGGGGGGCGCAGGGTTGGTTTCACCAAAACTTAACGTCGGCGTGGTGCAGGTCGTGAGTCGCAGCGCGGACTCGCGGCGGCGAGCCGGACCGCTGCGGAACCGGTAAAGTGGCGGCCGTCATGCCACCGCAACACACGCCCCGGGGCCCCATGAAACTCGCAATCGAAGTGATCGGCTGGATCGGCGCCACCCTCATCCTCTCGGCCTACGCGCTGCTCTCGGCCGGAAAGTTCCAGGGAGACTCGCGCGGCTATCACTGGATGAACATATTCGGGGCGATCGGCTTCGTGGTGAACAGCGGCTGGAACGGCGCATACCCTTCAGCGGCCCTCAACGTCGTGTGGCTCGGCATCGGCGGCTACGCGCTGCTGCAGCGGCGGCGGCCGCAGCTCAAGAGCGGCGCGCCGGTTCATTGACGAGGCGCAGCGCCGGCGCACTGAAGCGCGGGATGGCGCGTGACGCCATCCGGCGACAGCCGCTTTCCCGGGAACTGATTTGTGCGCGCCGATCGGCTATAAACTCGGGCATCGAACTAGGGAGGGCGGGACCGATGTCTTCAAGTCGTCTGGGTGCTGCCGCGGCGGCGCTGGTTGCAGTCATGGCCGCTTCCGCGACCGCCGCTCCACGGCCGGTCATGAGACACCCGGCAGTGCCGGCGGGTGCGGCGCCCCTCATGGCCTTCGGCGGGCGCAGTGCCGCGCAGGTGGCGAGCGGCCCCGGCAGCAAGCTCGACGCGGCGCTGGCCGATCTCACGCGGCACGCAAGCCGTGCGCGGCCCGCTCATGCGCTCGAGGATCTGCACTCCTTGAGCCCTGCGGCGCGCTTCATGCAGCACGGCGCGGGCGCCGAGCCCCTGGTGGCGATCGATGCGGTGACGCGCGGCGACCCGCAGCTGCTCAAGAACGCGCTGGTGAGCCTCGGGCTCGAGCACCCGGCCGTTTTCCGTAACGACGTGGGCGGCTGGCTCCCGGTGAGCGCGATCGACGCCGCGGCCGCGCGGTCCGAGGTCACGTCGCTCCGGGCAGCGCTCTCGCGCGCACGCGCGGTAGCCGCGACCCAGGGGGATTTCGCCCAGGACACGGCCACGCTGCGCAGTGTCGAGTCGAGCCTGACGGGCTCGGGCGTCACCGTCGGCATTCTCTCCGTCAGCTACAACTGCTATGCCGTGTACGCCGCCAACAACTTCCCGCCCACGCTGCCTAACGGGACCGGCTACGCCCAGAACGGCTTCAACGTCGATGCGCAGATGGATGTATCGAGCGGAGCGCTGCCTGCGGGCGGCGTCAACGTGCTCAAGGAAGGCGGTACACCGACCGTGTGCCTGAGCTACGGCGCTCCACTGCAGCCGCCGTTCACGGACGAAGGGCGCGCCATGCTGCAGATCGTGCACGCCGTGGCTCCCGGCGCGTCGCTGGCCTTCTACACGGCCGAGAACAGCGAGGCGGACTTCGCGACGGGGATCCAGGCCCTCGCCAGCGCAGGGGCCAAGGTCATCGCCGACGACGTCGGCTATTTCGACGAGCCCTTCTTTCAGGACGGCCTGGTTGCTCAGGCGGTCGACAAGGTCGCGTCTCAGGGAGTCGCCTACTTCTCCGCGGCCGGCAACGACGGCAACCTTGCCTACGATAACACGATGCCGAAGTTCACCATCGCCGGGAGCGCCCCGCAGGCTGGCGAAATGCTGCTCAACTTCGACGCGTCCGGCAGCACGAGCGCTCCCGCGCTGACCGTCAACGTCCCGCCGTTGTTCCCCGGCGAGATCATCGCGGTAGTCGTTGAATGGGACCAGCCGTACGTCACCGGCTCCCCGGGCAGCCCGGGCGCGAGCAGCCAGATCGATCTGTGCGTGAGCGTGCCTTCGGGCACGGGCATTGAGGTCGTCAACGACAACGGCGTGGCGATGACCTGCACGGGCCCCAACGCGAAGGGGGTGGATCCGGTGCAGGTACTCATCCTCGCCAATCCCGCCAGCGCGAGCGGCAACACCACCGCAACGACCGTCTCTCTCACGGTCGGTCTCGCCAATGCGAGCGCGCCCGGACGTGTCAAGGTCGCCTGGGAAGACGACGGCGCGGGCAGCATCATCACCAACTTTCCACCGTCCAACAACGCGACCATCCAGGGCCATCCCGGGGCGGCGGGCGCGGCGGCGGTCGGAGCCGCTTTCTTCCCCGACACCCCGCTCTGCGGCGTGACCCCGGCCCGGGTGGAGGCCTTCTCTTCGTTCGGGGGCTCACCGATTCTCTTCGACACTTCGGGAAACCGCCTGGCGATGCCGGTCGTACGGCAGAAGCCCGACTTCGTCGCTCCGGACGGAATCAACACGACGTTCTTCGGCTTCACGCTGGCGAGCGTCACTCCGCCCATCCCCGACCCCTCGACCGTTCCGCAGTGCGCCAACAACGCGAGCTACCCCAACTACTTCGGCACCTCCGCCGCGGCCCCGCATGCCGCGGGCCTCGCAGCCCTGATGCTGCAGGCGAACCCCACTATCACGCCGGCTGACGTCTATACGGGCATCAGCCTCACCGCCGCTCCGATGGTTAATCCGTCGCCAGGCATCGCGACCGGCTACGGGTTTGTTCAGGCGGGTGCGGCGCTCGCATGGCCCAACATGAGCGTGTCGCCGACGTCCATCGCCCTGGGCCAGTCGGCGACACTCACCTGGAACGCCGCCAGCATCAACACCTGTACGGGGTCGGGCGGCTTCAGCACCACCGCGATCAGCGGCACCATGACGGTCTCGCCGACCGCGGCGGGCACGACGACCTTCACCATGAAGTGCGCCAACACGGCTGGCTCCGCGACCGAGAACGTAATGCTCATGGTCCAGGGAGCCCCGGGCGGAAAAGGCGGTGGCGGTGGCGGCGCGCTCGACGAGTTGACGCTGCTCGCGCTCGCAGCCCTTGGCCTGCTGCGCTCGCTGCGCGCGGCTGCTGCGAGGCGCGGCGCCTAGACGGGGAGCACGTCGGCAAACACAAAGCCCTCGCGCTCGACGACTGCGCCCACCCGCACGGCGATCGGCGCCGCGAGCATCGGGCCCGCCGAAACTACGGTGTGAAACTCGCCGTTCTCGCCGCACGGATCGACGTCGCGCGGCAGATCATCGAGCAGCGCGGCGTCGAAACACCGTCCGGCAAAGCTGCGCGCGAGGCGCTTCGGGTCGATGCACGTCAGGTGCGCGACGAGACCACCGGCGATCATGGCGCGCGCGAGCTCCGCCGTGTCGCGCCGCCACAGGGGAAAGATCCCGCTCATCCCGAGAGCCGCGAGCTGCCGCTCCCGGTAGGCGCGGATGTCCTCGAGAAAGAGATCCCCGAACACGATGTGGCGCACGCCTCGGGCTTTCATGCGCTCGCAGGCCTCGCCGAAGCGCGTCTCGTAGACCTCGTTCGGGCAGGGGCTCGGCAGCAGCACGCGCTGCGAGGGAAGACCGAGCGCGGCAATCTGCCGGTCGAGGAGGCTCGAGCGCACGCCATGCATCGCAACCCGGTCGTAAGTCTCGCTGAGAGTCGTCACCGTTCCCACGACCTCGGCGAGACCCCGGGTGCGCGCCTCATGGAGAGCGTAGGCGCTGTCCTTGCCGGAGCTCCACGACATGAACGCTTTGGGAGGCCGTGCCACCCCGGCATTATCCTCTGAAATCAATCTGTTAGATAACAGCGGCCGCGCACCGGCGGGCGCCGCGAATCGTTGCCGTCGCGGGGTGTGCGGCGCATGATCTCGAGGTGTCAACGGAACGCCGACCGGTACGTTGAGCGAATGCGCGGCGGGGCCCGTCCGCGCTTTTTGAGGACGAGTACATGAGTAAACGGATTCTGTGCAGTGCGTTCCTCGCCCTGCTGGCCGCCTCCCTCTCGGGCTGCGCCCTGCAGGTCCGCTCCGACGTGAACCGCACGGCGTTTCATCCGGGGCAGTGCCACACCTTTGCCTTCACCGGCTCCTTCCGCAGCGATAATCCGATGCGCGACACGGTGGCCAATCCCGTGAACGAGAGCCGCCTGCGCGCCGCGATTACCCAGCACATGCAGGCGATCGGGGTGCAGCTGGCGAAGGAGAACGCCGACTGCCTGGTCGGCTACGGGATCGGCTCGACGCTCGTAGTCGACCCCGGCTATCCGATGGGCCCCTACTATCCGTACGGCTACGGCTATTGGGGCTGGGGCGCGCCGTTCGGCGGGCCATGGGGCTGGGGCGGACCGTATATGTATCGGCAGGGAATGATCGGCGTCGATCTCTATGACGCCAAGACCCGCGAGGCGCTCTGGCACGCGTCCGTCGACCAGAGCCTCTACGGTGCCACCGGCGCCGACGCCGAGCAGAAGATCGACGCCGCGGTTACCGCCATCTTCGCCCACTTCCCGACCTGACTTTTCTGCCGTTCGGGGGAGCGGCGACTCGCCCGACGGTGTTCTTGTCGCTCGGCGGTGCGCGGCGCAAGATCGCGCCGTGCGTAGCCCCATCGGTCTCGGCTTCGTATTCCTCAACGTTCTGTTGCAGCAGCTCGGGCTGCCGGTGCCGACCGTGCCGACGCTGGTGGTCGCCGGCGCCGTGGCGGCCTCCGGCAAGATGTCCGCATCCGCCCTGTACGCGCTCGCGGTCGCCGCCTGTGTGATCGCCGACAGCACCTGGTATGTGGCGGGCCGGCGCTACGGGGGCCGCGTCATGAGCCTCCTGTGCCGCGTCTCGCTCTCGCCGGATTCGTGCGTCAGCAGGACGCAGGGCGCGTTCGAGCGCTGGGGCGCGCGGGCGCTCCTGGTCGCGAAGTTCGTGCCGGGGCTCGCGCTCATCGGTCCCCCGCTCGCCGGCGCGACCCGCATGCACTTCGGCCGGTTCATCGTATTCACCGCGCTCGGGGCCGGTCTCTGGGTCGGTGCGGCGCTCGCGGCGGGTGCGCTCGCCCGCACGTGGATCGAGCGGCTGCTGCCGCAGGCGCTGCAGGTCGGCGGCACAGCCGCGCTCGTGCTGCTCGCGCTGCTCGCCGTCTACGTGGGCTATCGCTGGTGGGAACGGCGGCGTTTCCTCGCAGCGCTCGACATGGCGCGCATCAGCGTCGAGGAACTGGGGCGGCAGATCGAGCAGGGAGCCGCGCCGCTGATCGTCGACGTGCGCTCGCCGACCGCGCAGACGCTCGACCAGCACCGGATCCCGGGCGCGGTGCACGTGCCGGTACAGGAGGCGGTGCGGCACCTGAGCGAGCTTCCGCGGGATCGCGAGATCATTCTCTACTGCAGCTGTCCGAACGAGGTGTCCGCGGCCAGGGTGGCGCGGCTCTTGATGAGCCACGGCTTTCGGCGGGTGCGCCCGCTCAAGGGCGGCCTCGCGGCCTGGATCGAGGCGGGTCACCCGGTGGAAGCCTTCGCCCTCACGGCGCCGGGCGCGGTGGATCCGTCCCCCGCCCCACAACCGGGCTCTTAGCCCAACCCGGCGCTTCAGACTTAAGCGATCGACCCGGGCTTGCGGATCATCTTGCCAATGTCGGCGAGATGCGCCTCCTCGGCGGCGATCTGCGTGCGCGCGTATTCCTCGAGCATGACGCTGCGGCCGCTCACCTGTTCGAGCAGCCGGCGGTATTCGCCGAGTCCCTCCTCCTCGTGCGCCAGCGCCTCGCGCAGGATCTCATCCACATTGTGCTTGTGGGTCTCGAGCAGCGGGCCGATGCGCAGCGACGGATGCCCCCCGAGGTTGGTGATGTGCTCGCCGGCGGCAACCGCGTGCACCTGCGACTCATCCGCCTGACTGCGCAGCCAGGCGACGATCGGGATGCGCGTGTGGCCGAAGATCATGAAGCTGTAGTGCAGGTAGCGCACCAGGCCCGCGAGCTCGAGCTCGAGGATCCGATTGAGGGTCTCGACTACCTTGGCCGTGTCGGTCTTGCTGAGCTCGGATGCCATGGGATCTCCCGCTTATGAGGCCCCGGATGTTAAGCCCGCGGGTGGTGTATCGTAAAAGCTCCCGATTGCGGGAGATCCGGGAGCGATGCATGAGCGGCTTTTTCGACATCGCGGTGGAGAGGATCGATGGCACGCCGGACCTCCTTGACGCACTGCGCGGCAAAGTGACTCTCGCGGTCAATGTGGCCAGCCGCTGCGGCCTCACGCCCCAGTACGCCGGCCTCGAGCAGCTGCATCGCGAGCTGAGCACCGAGCGTTTCACGGTCGTCGGTTTCCCCTGCAACCAGTTCGGCGCGCAGGAGCCGGGGAGCGAGGCGCAGATCGCCGCGTTCTGTCAGGCGAGCTACGACGTGACGTTCCCGTTGAGCGCCAAGCTCGACGTCAACGGCGCGCACCGCCATCCGGTCTATGCCTTCCTCACCTCGCCCGGGACGGGCATCGCCGGCGATATCAGCTGGAATTTCGAGAAGTTCCTGATCTCCCGCGACGGCCGCGTGCTCAGGCGCTATCCACCCGAGACCCGACCCGAGGACCGCGGCCTCATGCAGGATATCGCCGAGGCGTTATAGAGCGCGCGCGCCGCCTGCGCCCACATGAGCGATTTCGATTTCGCGATCCTCGGCGCCGGCGCCATCGGCTCGATCCTCGGGGCCCACCTGGCGCGCGCCGGGCACCGGGTGGCGATGCTGGCGCGCGGGGCGCGCGCCGACGGCCTCGAGCGGCACGGCCTCACGATCCGCGGGCTGGCCGAGTTCGCGACGCCGGTGCACACGGTGCGCGATCCGGCGGCGCTCAGGAGCGCGCAGACGCTCATCGTCGCGACCAAGACGCCCGGCACGGCGGAAGCGCTCGCGGCGCTCCGGCACGCCGAGCTCGGCGTCACCCTCTCGATCCAGAACGGGCCGCTCAAGAACGAGCTGCTCGCGCAGGTCTTCGGCGCGCCGCGCGTGCTCGGCGCGCTCGCCGACACGAGCGGCGAGCTGCTGCCCGGCGGTGAGGTGCTCTTCACCCGCAACGTCAACATCCTGATCGGCGAGCTCGACGGCACCGAGAGCGAGCGCGCCCGCGATCTCGCGCATGCGATCAACGCCTCCGGGGTGCGCGCCGCGGCAACCCGCGGCATCGTTACGCTCGAGTGGTCGAAGTTCTGCGGCTGGGTGGGGCTGATGGCCCTCGCGGTGACGACGCGCGCCGAGACCTGGAAATACCTCACCGATCCGGACGCCGCGCTCATCCTGGTGCGGCTGGTGCGCGACGTCGGCGCGCTCGCGGCGCGGCTCGGCATCCCCCTGAGCGATCAGGCGATCCTGCCCGCGGCGCGCCTGTGCTCACTGCCGGAGAGCGCGGCCGTCGGGATCATCCTCAAAGCCGGGCACGAGATGCGGGCCAACGCGCCGCAGCACCGCATGTCATCGCTCCAGGACCTGCTCGCCGGGCGGCCGCTCGAGGTGAACGAGACGCTCGGCTACGCGCTCGAGCGTGCGGTGGCCGTCGGGCTCGAGCTGCCGATGCTCGAGTGCTTCCGCCACCTCATCGCCGCCATCGACCGCGCGCAGCGCGCGCCGGCAGGCTGAAGGGCCGCGGCGCCTCAGCCGCCGCCGGTGAGCCCCCGATACTCGAGCAGCGGCCCGATCTCGGGCGCGCGGCCATAGAAATTGCGGAACAGCACCTGCGGGTCGTCGGTGCGCCCGCGCGACAGCACCATGCGCCGCAGCGTGTCGCCGTTCGCGCGCGTCAGTCCGCCGTGGGTGTGGAACCACTGGCCGGTATCGCGCGCCAGCACCTCGCTCCAGAGGTAAGCGTAGTAGCCGGCGGAGTAGCCGCCCGCGAAGATGTGCGAGAAATAGCCGGAGTGATAGCGCGGCTGGATCGGCGCGTATTCGAGTCCAGCGTCCTTGAGCGCCGCCGCCTCGAATCCCTGCACCGCCGCCGCCGCCGGCGCCTGGGCCGTATCGATCAGATGCCAGGCGAGGTCGATCTGCGCCGCCTCGAGGTACTCGAGCGTCGCATAGCCCTGGTTGAACTGCTGCGCCGCCAGCACCCTGGCGAGCAGCTCCGGGGGCATGGCGGCGCCGCTGCGGTAGTCGTTGGCGTAATGGGCGACCACCTTGGGCTCACGCGCCCACATCTCGTTGTACTGCGAGGGGTACTCGACGAAGTCGCGCGGCACCGAGGTGCCCGACAGCAGCGGATAGCGCACGTTCGACAGCATGCCGTGAATCGCATGGCCGAACTCGTGGAACATCCCCGTGACCTCGTCGAAGGTCAGCAGCACCGGCTGCCCGGGCTGGGGTTTGGGAATGTTGAGATGGTTGGCGACCACCGGGCGCTGGCCGAGCAGCTTCGACTGCGACACGTAGCTGGTCATCCACGCCCCGCCCTGCTTGTTGTCGCGCGCGAAGTTATCGGCGATGAACAGCGCGAGCGGCTTGCCATCGGCGTCCGCGACCTCGAACACGCGCACGTCGGGCTGGTAGACGGGCAGGTCCCGGCGTTCCGTGAAGCTGAGCCCGTAGAGCTCGTGTGCGGCGTAGAACAGACCGTCGTGCAGCACGCGCTCGAGCTCGAAGTACGGCGCCACCTGCGCCTGGTCGAAGTCATAGTGGGCCTTGCGCACCTGCTCGGCGTAGAACGACCAGTCCCAGGGCTGGAGCGTGAAGGAGGGCACGGCGCGCGCGGCCGCCTGGGCGTCGATCAGCTTCTGAATGTCGGCGGCCTCTGCAGCCGCGCGCTTGAGTGCCGCCGGGGCCACCTGCCGGATCATGTCGGCGACCGCCGCAGGGTTGCCGGCGGACTCATCCTCGAGCACGTAGGCGGCGTGATCCGGGTAGCCGAGGAGCCTCGCGCGCTCGGCGCGCAGCTTCACCAGCTGCGCGATGATGCCGCGGTTGTCGGTCGCGCCGGAGAGGCCGCGCCCGACCGAGGCGCGGTAGATGCGCTCGCGCAGGTCGCGGTTGGTGAGGCTCGCGAGCAGCGGCTGGTTGGTGGTGTTCTGCAGTGCGATGACCCACTTGTCCTTGAGTCCGCGGTCGGCGGCCGACTGCGCCGCCGCGCCGATCTGCACCGGGGTGAGGCCATCGAGATCGGAAGCCCGGTCGACCACCACGGCGCCGTCGGCGGTCGCCTTGAGCACGTTCTGCCGGAAGCGCGTGGTGAGGGTCGAGATCTCCTCGTTGATCGCCCGCAGCTGCTTCTGATCCGCGGCCGAGAGCTGCGCGCCGGCGCGCACGAACTGCGTGTGGTAGCGCGTGAGCAGCTGCAGCGATTCCGGATCGAGACCGAGGCTCGCGCGCCTGTCATAGAGCGCGGCGACGCGCGCCCACAGCGCCGCGTCGAGGAAGATCGCATCGTTGTGGGCGGCGAGCTTCGGCGCGAGATCGGTATCGATCCTCTGCATCTCGGGATCGGTATTGCAGGCGTTCAGGTTGAAGAACGCGTTCCCGACCCGATCGAGCAGCCGCCCGGAGAGCTCCAGGGCGACGATCGTGTTCTCGAAGGTGGCGGGTTGCGGGTCGTGGGCGATGGCCGCCACTTCCTTCAGCTGCTCGCGCATTCCGGCTTCGAACGCGGGCGCGTAATCGGCGTCGCGGATCCGGTCGAAGGGCGGCATCTCGAAGGGCAACGGGCTCGGACGGGCAAAGGGATTGTCGGGGGCCATCGGGGTGGTTCCTGCTACCTTGGTTGCGGCGGCGGCGAGCGCGGTCATCACGGTCGCGGCGGCTACGAACGGCAATCGGGCAAGTCTCATGGGGGCCTCTCGAAGTCGAGCCGGCGGCTGACCGCAGACGGGCCGGCCGGGTGCTGAGCCGACCGCTAATGGTATTCTGCGCCTCCCCCGCCTGCGCAGCTTTTCGCCCCGGACCCTCCCATGCCCATCGCCGACAACGACGTCGTTACTTTTCATTACACACTGAAGGACGACACCGCCAAGGTGATCGACAGCTCGGCGGGCGGCGAGCCCCTCGCCTACCTGCACGGGCACGGGAACATCGTCCCGGGGCTCGAGCGCGAGCTGGCGGGCAAGAGCGTCGGTGACCGCCTGCAGGTGCGCGTTCCCGCCGCCGAGGGCTACGGGGAGTATGACGGCGCCCTGGTGCAGAAGGTGCCGCGGCGGGCCCTGAAAGGCATCGCCGATCTGCGGGTCGGGCTGCGGCTACGGGCGGGTCATCAGGCGGTAACCGTGACGCGCATTGCCGGAGACATGGTCACGCTCGATGGCAATCACCCGCTCGCCGGCCAGAATCTCCATTTTGACGTCGAGATCACGGCCGTCCGCGCCGCGACCGAGGAAGAGCTCGCCCACGGGCACGTGCACGGGGACGGCGGTCACCATCACTGAGCGGCATCGGCAGCCGCCAGCCGCGTGAACGCGGCGTACATGTCATCGACCCGTGCAAGGTAGGCGCGCGGATCGTGGGCGCCGCAACGCTCGCCCTCGCTGAAATGCAGGCCACGCCGCACGTAGCCTTCCGCGGCTCCGGCCCCGCACAGGTGTACGACGGCGGCGACGTGGCGGACCTCGGCGGGCGCGGCGCGGGCACGGCGCTGCGCCAGGATCGCGGCGACCTCGAGATCGAGGTACGCCGCGGTGAGCTCCACGGCATCGCCCGGCAAGACGCGCAGGTACAGCCCGGTGAACCAGCACGAGCCGAAGTCGTTCCACGGACCCTCGCGCCGCAGCACGTGGTGGTGGATGCAATAGTGCCGTGCCACCTCGAAGGTGCCGTCGGTCATCTGGTACATGCCGACCGCGCTCGAGGCCGGTCGGTATACATCGAAGGGCTTCGTCGCCCACGACCAGCGCCAGTAGGTGCGCACCAGCGGGTTGCCCGATCCCTCGACCTGCGCGAGTGCGGCGAGCAGCTCCGGCGCGATGGTCGCGGTGGAATAGCGGCGAAAGAGCGGCGCGTAGTCGCGCCAGGTCTCGGCGGGTGTCTTGTAGAGCGCGCCGCTCACCGGGAAGAAGAGCTCGGTGGGCTTACGCACCATCTGGTACACGCCGTTGACGGCGAGCGCCAGCAGGGCGGCCGCGGCGAGCACGATCGTGATCTGCAGCGCGCGTGGCGCGCGGCGCAAGGCCCGTAGCCGGCGCCGCCACGTCCGCAGCCAGCGGCGCCACGTCGCCCTCCCCGGCCACGGGCGCCAGCGCCGGCGCCGGCGGCGTGCACTCATCGCTCGACCTGCGCGCGTGGTACCGCGCACGGCCGCCGTGCTCTAGTATGAAGCTCGCATCGGACATTGCGCTGCGCAGTCCCTGCTCCGCGCAAGCCCTGGGCGGCCATCCCGGCCGCCCGCCGCCAGTGGCGGCAGGCACATGCGTGTGCCTTGGCAGCGAAGTCAGGAGTCGTCGGTGTCACGCGAAGCGGTCGAGGTCGAGACGGGTGCCAACCCGGCGGCGGCGGTGATCTGGCTGCATGGACTCGGCGCGGATGGCCATGATTTCGAGCCCATCGTGCCCGAGCTGGTGCGCCCGGGCGAGCGCGCGCTGCGCTTCGTGTTCCCCCACGCCCCGATCCGGCCGGTGACGCTGAACGGCGGCTTTGCCATGCGCGCCTGGTACGACATCGTGAGCCTCGAGCGCCGTGGCCCGGAGGACGAGCCCGGCATGCGCGCCTCACAGGCGATGGTCGAGACCCTGATCCGCCGCGAGAACGCCCGTGGCATCGCTACCGCGCGCATCGTGCTCGCCGGCTTCTCCCAGGGCGGGGCGCTCGCGCTGCTCGCCGGCACCCGTTACGGCGAGAAGCTCGCCGGGATCATGGGGCTGTCCTGTTATCTGCTGCTCGCCGGGAGCCACGCGGCCGAGCGCAGCGCGGCCAATCAGTCGACACCGATCTTCCTCGCGCACGGACTCGAGGATCCGATCGTCGTACCCGCACTCGGCGAGCACGCGCGGGCGAGTCTCGCGGCGTCGGGGTACCCGGTCGAGTGGCATACGTACCCCATGCCACACAGCGTCTGCCCCCAGGAGGTCGCCGACATCGCGCAGTGGCTGCGCGCTGTAGTTTGAATTGCCGGGCACGTCCATGTGCCCTGGGGGAGGTTGCTCTCAGTGCGGATGCGGCTCGTCGCCCCGGGGCCGCTGTTCGTTGCCGCGGGGCGCCTCGTTACCGCGCGGCTGGGCGGCGCGGGGTTGTTCGGCGCGCGCCGGCCCGGGGTAGCCGCCACGAGGCTGTGCGGGCTCTCTGCCCGCAGAGAAGTTGCCGCCACGAGGCTGCGCGGGCTCTCTGCCCGCAGAGAAGTTGCCGCCGCGAGGCTGCGCGGGTTCGCGAGGCGGAGCGTACTCCCTGCCGGGTGTGAAGCCGCCGCGAGCCTGCGGGAGGGGCTCGCTCCGCGCGTTGCCACCGCGGGGCTGCGCAAAGCGCTCGTTCGGGGAGTTGCCGCCGCTACGCCCCTGCG
Organism: Steroidobacteraceae bacterium; assembly: GCA_035631515.1. Taxonomy (GTDB): domain Bacteria; phylum Pseudomonadota; class Gammaproteobacteria; order Steroidobacterales; family Steroidobacteraceae; genus 13-2-20CM-66-19. The sequence goes on along the minus strand of DASQIP010000044.1, from coordinate 2,348 downwards.
CAGGGCGCTCGTTCGCGGCGTTGCCGCCACGGCTCTGCGCCCCGCGCGCCGCCACGATGCCGGCGCCGGTGTACACGGCCGCACGCGGGGTCGCCGCAATCGGCGGCCGGCCGCCGTTCACCGCGGCCCGCAGGGCGCTGTCGTGCGCCGCCAACGTCCGATGCTCGGTCTGCATCTGCAGCGGCGCCACGTGACGCTCGTGCTCCGCGGCTCGCTCCGCGGCGCCGGGCCGCGCGGCGATCCCGCCCGGGCCGCCATTGAAGCTCGCGTGATTGACGTTGACGTCATTGATCACCGTGCGGTTGTAGACGTTGGTGATGTTGGTGTTGGTGATGTTGGTCACGGAGCGGTTGTAGTAGAGCTGTCCGCCGCGCCATTCGCCGCCGACGAAGCCCACGCCGCCGTAGCCGAAGCCGTAGTTCACCCCGCCGTAGAAGCCGACGTGCGGTCCCCAGTAGCCCGCGTGCCAGAAGTAGACGCCGTCGACCCAGCCCCAGTACCCGGGCGTCCACAGGAGTCCCACGGGTGCCAGCACCCAGGTCCCGGGCACCCAGTAATAGCTGCCGTCCCAGGCCCAGTAGCCGGGCGTCCAGATGTAGCCCGGCCCGGGGATCGGCGGCTGCTCGTACACCGGCAGCACCGGCGGCGCGATCGTGACCGAGACGAATACGCCCGCCTGCGATGCGAGCGGCAGCGCGGCGAGCAGCAGCGCGGCGACGAGACCACGGACGAAGTTACGCATGATGAGGTCTCCTTGGGATCCGACCATGGGCGGCCGACGCTGAACGGTGCCTGAATTCCGGCACGCCGCGCTCGCGGCGCCCTGCTCTCCTGCAACGTGTCCTGCCGGCGGGGGTTGACCGCGCTGGTACGAAGCAGCCCGCATCGCCCATTGCGCTTGCGCTGTCCTGCTGCGCGCGAGCCTGGGCAGCGGATTCATGCCGGGCTCGTGTCATGCGACGGGCAACGGGTCAGAACCAGCTGTAATTGAAGCTGATGCTGACGCGCTCGGCGCCGCCGCCGTTGGCGGGCACCTCGTGCCGCAACCAGCTCTCGAACAGCACGACCCCGCCGGTGCGCGCGGCGACCTGCACCCACGGCCGGCGGGCGCGGCGCGCGCTCGCCAGGCGCGGCGGCGCCGCCATGTAGCGCTCGAGGCGCGGGTCCTCGAACTTGAGCGCCGCCGAACGCGGCGGCGCCGCGACATAGTAGGTCCCGCTGATGGTCGAGAGCGGGTGCAGGTGCGCACCGTGCGCCGCGCCGCGTCCCATGATGTTCACCCAGCAGTCGGTCATCGCGAGCGAGCGTCCGGTGAGATCGAACGCGAGCGTGCGCGCGAAACCCGCGACGCGCACATCGAGCGCGCGCGCGAGTGCTGCGAAGGTGGGCGACAGCCGATGCATGCGGTTGGCGGAGCCGTACGAGGTGTAGCCGCCCGGGTAGTTGCGCGCCGACCAGCGCTGCCCGGCCGCATCGTCGGCGCGCAGCTGCCGGCACTCGCGCAGCAGGCGCGCATTGAGCGCCTGCCAGCCCCGGCCGTGCAGCCGGCCGGTGTATACCAGCGTCGGAAACAGCGCCTGGGTCGCCATCGCCGCGCGAGTATGCGCAAGCCGCGCCCCGCTGGTCTATGATTCGGCCATGGCCGTTTCCGCTCTGCCCGCCGCCGCCGCGATCGACTCGGTCCCGCACTGGATCGGCGGGCGCACCGTGCACGGCACGGGCCGGCAGCTCGATGTGTTCAACCCCGCCACGGGTGAGGTGACGCGGCGCGTCGCCCTGGCCACCGCCGATGAGGTACGCGCCGCGGTGACGAGCGCGCGCGGCGCCTGGCCCGCCTGGGCGGACACCCCGCCGGTACGGCGGGCGCGGGTGCTGGCGCGTTTCCTGCAGCTGCTCAACGAGCGGCGCGACGCGCTCGCGGCGCTCATCACCGCCGAGCACGGCAAAGTGTTCGCAGACGCGCAGGGCGAGGTGACGCGCGGCATCGAGATCGTCGAATTCGCGTGCGGTATCCCGCAGCTCCTGAAGGGCGACTTCACCGACCAGGTATCGACCGGCATCGACAACTGGACGCTGCGCCAGCCGCTCGGGGTGGTGGCCGGCATCACGCCCTTCAACTTTCCCTGCATGGTGCCGTGCTGGATGTTTCCGCTGGCGATCGCCTGCGGCAATACCTTCGTGCTGAAGCCGAGCGAGCGCGACCCCTCCGCTTCGGTGGTGATGGCGCAACTCCTGACCGAGGCGGGGCTGCCGCCCGGGGTATTCAACGTCGTGCAGGGCGACAAGGAGGCGGTGGATGCGCTGCTTGCCGACCCGGACGTCAAGGCGGTGAGCTTCGTCGGGTCCTC
>DASQIP010000043.1:0-54567 GCA_035631515.1 Steroidobacteraceae bacterium | reverse complement strand
GACGCGGTGACCTACCAGGCGCGCCTCGGCTCCCTCGGCGATAAGACGCGGCGGGTGCGCGCGCTCGCCGGCGCAATTGCCGCGACGGCGGGCGCGCCCGAGGAGGAGGCGCGGCGCGCCGCCGAGCTCTGCAAGTGCGATCTGCTCACCGCCATGGTCGCAGAGTTCCCCGAGCTGCAGGGCATCATGGGCAGCTACTACGCGCGTGCCGACGGCGAGCCGCGCGAGGTGGCCGCCGCGATCCGCGAGCATTACCTGCCGCGCGGGGCGGGCGATGAGCTGCCCGCGACGAGCGTCGGGCTCGCGCTCGCGCTCGCCGACAAGCTCGACACGCTCGCCGGAATCTTCGCGATCGGCGAGAAGCCAACCGGGGCGAAGGACCCGTTCGCGCTGCGCCGCGCGGCGCTCGGCGTGCAGCGCATCCTGATCGAGAAGGGCCTCGATCTCGATCTCGTGCAGTGCCTCGGTCGGGCACTGGGTGCGGTACTGGCCGACATCACGCGCCTGCGCGCGGGCACCGCGGGCGCGGCGGCCAAGCCGCTGCCGCCCGTGTCGGAGATCGCCGGCGCGGTCTACGACTTCCTGATGGAGCGGCTGCGCGCCTACTACCTCGAGCAGCCGCCCGAGGCGCTCGCCGGCCGCGCCGCCGTGAGCGGCGAGATGTTCGATGCGGTGCTCGCGGCCCGTCCGGCCTCGCCCCTCGACTTCGACGCGCGCCTCAAGGCGCTCAGCACCTTCCTCGAGCTCCCCGAGGCGGCGAGCCTCACCGCCGCCAACAAGCGCATCGCCAACATCCTGCGCAAGGCGCCGGGGGGAGGAGCGGCTGCGCAGGTCGACGTGGCGCAGTTGCGCGAGAGTGCCGAGGTGCGTCTGTTCGACGCGATGCGCTCGCTCCGCGATGCGGTCGATGAGGCCATGGCGCGGCGCGAGTACACCGGAGCGCTCGGCCGCCTGGCGCAGCTGCGGCCCGCCGTCGATGCCTTCTTCGATCAGGTCATGGTCATGGACGAGGATCCGGTGCTGCGCGCCAACCGGCTCGGCCTCCTTGCGCAGTTGCGCGGGCTGTTCGCCGGTGTCGCCGACCTCTCGCGGCTGCCAGGTTGAGCCCGGTGAATCCAGGGGAGCCGCAGGGTACGCGGCGGCGCCCGGCGGCGCTGCAGGCGCTGGGGTCGCTCTTCTTCACGGTGTTTCTGTTCGTGTGGACCTTCTGCTACGCGATCGTCTTCGTGCTCGCCTGTGCCACGTTGCCCTTTCCCCGGCGCTTCCCGCTGGCGCGCTTCTGGGCGGCGACGCTGCTGTGGGCGCTGAAGTGGAGCTGCGGGCTCGACTACCGCGTCGAGGGTGCGCCGCTTCCCGAGGGCAGCCACGTCGCCTTCTGGAAGCACTCCTCCTCCTGGGAGACGATGGCCATGATGGTGCTCTTCCCGCGCCAGGTGTGGGTGCTCAAGCGCGAGCTCCTGTGGATCCCGGTAGTCGGCATCGGCGTGCGCCAGATGCACGCGATCGCGATCGACCGCAAGGCGGGACACAGCGCGGTCGCGCAGGTCATCGAGCAGGGCAAGGACCGGCTCGCCGAAGGCGACTGGGTCATGGTCTTCCCCGAGGGCACCCGCATGGCCGTGGGCGAGACGCGTCGCTACGGCGTGAGCGGCACGCTGCTCGCGGCCGAGACCGGCAAGCTGATCGTGCCGGTCGCGCATAACGCCGGGTATTACTGGCCGCGCCGCGGACTCATGAAGAGGCCCGGGACGGTGCGCGTCGTCATTGGCGCGCCGGTCGTCGCCGCGGGGCGCGAAGCACGCGCGGTCAATGAGGAGATTCAGGCGTGGGTCGAGGCGACCGTGGCCCGGCTCATGCCGCGCTAGAAAGGCAGCGCTTCTGGGGCCTATTGTCTCTCTTTAAGTACGATCATAACTATAGATGCCTGTACCGTATCTTTAGAAGCTCAATAGATGGGAGCCGACCCCACAGTGGGTCGGGCGCAGGGCCTTTGGCTCTCTGGGACTCGTGCTCTTGGCGGGCAACGCCCGCTACGTTGTCGGGGGGCACTCGGACGATGTGCTCCGCCCGGGCGAGCCGCGTCTCGTGGCGGCGGATGTGCGTCACCAGGTACTTGTAATCCGCAATGTGCGCAGCGCCGTCTCGGGTGTGGCGTGACGTGTCGGCGGCGGAAGGTCATCGCGGTGTCGCCTCGATGATCAACGCTTCGTAAGCCAGGCGGTGGGATGCCGGGTCGACAGCGCCGTCGAATGGCCGGATGAGCGCTTCTGGCGCCGAAAGTCGCCGTGAACCGGTCGACCGGAAATGCGCCGCGATGCAGCCGCGTCGCGTCTGGTCTTGAGCGGCTACCCATTCCTTCTTGAGGTCCTGCAGCTGTTCTCTTGCGCGCTCGAGGGGGTAGCTGCGTCCGGGCTCGTCGGCTCCGTGGCCGCCCGCGCGTCCGGTCGTTTAGTCGACCGATCCTTGGTATTGACGCATTAGAGAGTCATTAACTGGACATATTTGGCTCTTTGGCCTGAAACAATAGCCATCTGAGCCGAGTACGTTCCACGTGGAACCATCTCAGTCACGCTTTGTGAAGATGATGCAGCCGATCGGCCGCGTACTTTCCTGCCAGAGTGGTCGCACCGAGCACTCAGCCTGGCCCGTGGAAGGAGCCTGCGTCCGCTGGCCTGCCGCCGTTGGGTCACGAAGGCACACCGCTGCACGAGCTTCGTTGCCTTATCAGCTCCCATGCGCGGCGACCTCGGCGGATGTGCGCCCGCCTCGACGTTTCGCGGCCACTCGGCCGGAGCCGAGCTTGCGGTGCCAGATGCCAGTGACCCCAAGCGCCCTGCGCGGCGTTGTGCACAGATTCGCGCGTCGCGGTCAGCATCGTGTGCGGCTCGCTGCGCGCACACGCTGGCTCGCCCGCCCGCACACCTCGGCGCGGTAGCTGCAGCCGCGGTCCTTAAGAGGGACTCGAGACCGGCGCTGGGATCGGCCGCGGAGGCTCGCGGCACTCTGCCATCGAGGTTCGCCGGTGGTATCGCCAACGTTATCGCCGAGGTCATCGCCATCACCATCGCCAGCGCCAGCGCCGTGCCGGCGTCAACGCCAGAGTCACCGCCCACGTTCATCGCCGGGGTCATCGCTTGGGGCTCGCGGGGCAAGACACGCGGTGGTCCCACGGGCAGCGGCCGGGTCCTGCTTCCGGGAGGCGGGCGCGGCTTCCTGTAATCGTCTTCTGGGGATCGTGTGCCCCTGGAATCAGGGGCGACGCGTTATTGACTCTCTAATGAGCCACTAGAGGCGAAATCAGCAAGATTTGGGTTGTTATACGGGCCGGGGTGGCTCTGGCGGGGCAGCTCCGCAAGGGTGTTGTTCCACGTGGAACAATCGGGGCGGACCAATCGCACGGCCCTGCACGGACCCGGCCGGTACTCGGTCGCAGCGGCGGACCTCAGATGTCCAGGTTGGTCACAGACAGCGCGTTCTTCTCGATGAACTCGCGCCGAGGCTCGACCTGATCCCCCATGAGGGTCGTGAAGATGTCGTCCGCTGCGACGGCGTCCTCGATTTTCACCTGCATGAGCCGGCGGGTCTCGGGATTGATGGTCGTCTCCCAGAGCTGCTCCGGGTTCATCTCGCCCAAGCCCTTGTAGCGCTGGATGCTCTGGCCCTTCTTCGCCTGCTCGTAGAGCCACTTCATCGCCTCCTTGAAGGAGCCGATCTCCTGGCGTTCGCCGCCGCGGGTGACGAAGGCGCCCTCGCCGATCAGCCCCGCGAGCGTGCGTGCGAGCTCGGCGATACGCTGGTACTCGGCCGACTCGAAGAACTCGCGCGGCAGATACTTGTGGCTCCCGGTGCCGTGCTCGGTCTTGTGCACGGTGACGCGCGCACCCTGGCCCGGGCTCGCGGCACGCACCTCGACGCGGTAGCTGCGCGTGCCGTCGGCGAGCGCATTGAGGCGCTCGTTGAGATCGGCGGCCCAGCCCCGCAGCCACTCGGCGCGGTCGAAGTCCGCCGGCCTCACTTCGGGCATGTAGATCAGCTGCTCGAGCAGGCGATCGTCGTACCGTCGTGACCAGCGCTTGATGATCGATTGCACCTCCATGTACTTGCGCGCCAGGAGCTCGAGCGAGGACCCCGAGAGCGGCGGCGCCCCGTCGTTGACGTGCAGGCCGGCATCCTCGAGCGCGGACGTGAGGAGCAGCCGATTGAGCTCGTTGTCGTCCTTGACGTAGGACTCCTGCTTGCCGCGCTTGATCTTGTAGAGCGGCGGCTGCGCGATATAGACGTGACCGCGCTCGATGAGCTCCGGCATCTGCCGGTAGAAGAACGTCAGGAGCAGCGTGCGGATGTGGCTGCCGTCGACGTCGGCGTCCGTCATGAGACAGATGCGGTGATAGCGCAGCTTCTCGATGTTGAAGTCGTCGCGCCCGATGCCGGTACCGAGCGCCGTGATGAGCGTACCGACCTCCGCAGAGGACAGCATCTTGTCGAAGCGCGCCCGCTCGACGTTCAGGATCTTGCCCTTGAGCGGCAGGATCGCCTGGGTGCGCCGGTCGCGCCCCTGCTTGGCGGAGCCTCCGGCCGAGTCACCCTCGACGATGAAAATCTCCGAGAGCGCCGGGTCCTTCTCCTGGCAGTCGGCAAGCTTGCCGGGGAGACCCGCGACATCGAGCGCGCCCTTGCGGCGGGTCATCTCCCGCGCCTTGCGAGCCGCCTCGCGGGCACGCGCCGCCTCCACCATCTTGGCGACGATGAGGCGCGCCTCCTGGGGGTGCTCGAGCAGGAACTCCTGGAGCTTCGTGCCGACCGCGTTCTCCACGATTCCCTTGACCTCGGAGGACACGAGCTTGTCCTTGGTCTGCGAGGAGAACTTGGGATCGGGCAGCTTCACCGAGAGGATCGCAGTCAGGCCCTCACGCGCGTCGTCCCCGGTCATCGGGATCTTGTCCTTCTTCCCCGATAACTCCTTCTCGACGTAGTCGTTCAGAGTGCGGGTCAGCGCGGACCGAAAGCCCGCGAGGTGCGTGCCGCCGTCCTTCTGCGGGATGTTGTTCGTATAGCAGAACATCGACTCCTGGTAGGAATCGTTCCACTGGAGAGCCACTTCGACCGAAACTGGGCCATCTTGGGTGCGAAACCAGAACACTGACTCGTGAATCGGAGTCCGAGTGCGGTTCACGTACTTCACGAAGGCCTGGAGGCCGCCGGCATGCGCGAATACGTCGGATCTGTTCTCGCGCTCGTCGATGAGCTCGATCCGCACCCCGGAATTGAGGAACGAGAGCTCCCGCAGCCGCTTGGCGAGGATCTCGTAGTCGAACTGGATGTTCGTGAAGATCTGCGAGCTCGGGCGAAAGCGGATCACGGTGCCGCGCTCGCTCGTCGTGCCCACCTCGGCGAGCGGTGCAGCGGGGTCGCCCAGGTGGTACTCCTGGCGATGGAGCTTGCCGTCGCGGGCGATGGTGAGCTGCAGATAGTCCGAGAGCGCGTTGACGACCGAGACGCCAACGCCGTGCAGGCCCCCCGAAACCTTATAGGAGCTGTCGTCGAATTTCCCGCCCGAGTGCAGCACGGTCATGATGACCTCGGCTGCGGAGCGACCCTCTTCGGGGTGGATATCCACGGGGATGCCGCGCCCGTTATCGGACACGGTGACCGACTCATCGGCGTGAATCGTGACGACTATGCGGTCGCAGTGGCCGGCCAGGGATTCGTCGATGGAGTTGTCGACGACCTCGAAAACCATGTGGTGGAGGCCGGTGCCGTCATCGGTGTCCCCGATGTACATCCCGGGGCGCTTGCGCACCGCATCAAGACCCTTTAAGACTTTGATTTTGCTTGAGTCGTAGACGTCGTCTGATGCCATGAATCCGCTCGATTTTGTGACATCGCATTATACCGGCTGCACCCTCCCGTGTTCCACGTGGAACGAGCGCGCCGGCGAGCCAAAAAGGCGCGATTCGGCGTGCAAAGACGTCACAACGAGCTGCGATTTGAGCTGCGAAACCTGAGCGATGAAGCGCTCCAGATGCTCCCCGTCGAGCTCGGCCGCCGGGTCGTCGAGGAGCAGCGTCGGTGTGGTCCCGATCGCGGCCTGGAGGAAGCGCAGTTGGGCGAGCGTCATCGCCACAGCGACCAGTTTCTGTTGTCCGCGCGAGAGCACCTCGCGGGCGGGACGGCCGTAGAGCCGCACTGCCACGTCGGCACGATGTGGGCCGGCGTGAGTCAGATGCCGCGCCTCATCCCGTGCCCGAGCCGCAAGAAGGGCCTCCTGCAGTGTGTGCTCCTGGCTCCAGCCCCGAAGATAGTGAAGCTCCACAGGAAGGCCGCTCAGGGCGGCCACGGCCTCCTGCCAGTAGGGTTCGAGCTGCTTTACCAATCGGCCCCGTGACTCGGCGATCATCTCGCCGAGGCGGGCGAGCTCACTGTCCCAAATGGAGGCTTGAGCGGGGTCTGCCTTCAGAGCGGCGTTGCGCTGCTTGAGGGCCCGCGTGTAGCGCACCCAGGTGTCGACGAATTGTGGTTCCACGTGGAACACGGCCCAGTCCATCCAGCGCCGCCGGCCATGGCCGCCTTCCTCGACGAGCCGATGAATTCCCGGCTCGATGGCCTGCACCGGAAATGCCTGGGAGAGCTCAGCCAGGGAGCCGGCCGCCCGGCCACCGATCCGGGCGGCCACACCCTCGCCCCCGAGCTCGAGGCCGATTACCGTGGTGACCCCGGATCCCGCCCGGAAGCGCCCAATGACTCTCAGGTGATTCTGTCCATGCCGAATTAGGCGATTTGTGTTTCTTATTCGGAACGATCGTCCGCGACCCAGCAGAAAAATGGACTCGAGCAGCGACGTCTTCCCGGAGCCGTTTCCGCCCCAGATCAGCGTCAGCCCATCGGGCACCTCCAGCTGTGCGTGCTCGATGCACCGCAGGTTGGAGACGGTGAGCTCAGCGAGGCTCATGGAAGCACACCGGCCGCGAAAGGCGCCCCGCGGCGGCGGCGGGCCTTCGGGCCTTCCATCGGATCAAGGGTCTCCGCTCCCTGGGAGCCGACGCGCTGAGCACGCTTCGACGGACCGCGCGGATGCCTCGGGTACTTCGGATAATCGCTGCAGGCGGCGCGGCGACCCTCAAACCGGAGGTCCTTGCGCCAAATGACTCTCTGGTGCATCTTTACGGGGCTAATTTCGGCATTATTGTTGCGACAGCAAGATGATCCCGAAATTGTTCCACGTGGAACCCTCCCAACGGAGCCCGTTGGAAGGCAAGCGTCGCCAGACGGATTTGAATTCCCCACCCAACAGCATCTCTGGTCCACCACGCAGGGAATCCTAGCCGATCCGACGATCGCCTCGGCTCAACTGCGACACCGGTCCCGGGCGCCTGCGGTCTGGGCGTTGCGAAGCGGCTGCTCCGCGTGCTCTGTCCTGCGTGCTTTACCCAGAGTGCTTTGCCCTGCGGCCATTGCTCCGTCACATGGGCTCGAGTCGGGGTCCAGACAGGCACGCGCGCTCCCGGCGGGTCTCGCTCGCCGCCGTGAGGCCGGCCGAAGCGCGACTTGAGCGGCTCCTCGAGGTCCGAGCCGAAGCGCGACCTGAGTCGCTCCTCGAGACGTTCCGCCGCGTGTCCGCCGTTACCGGCACCCCTGGCAGCAGCAACGGGATTTCCGCCGATGTTGTGGCCCGTGAGCAATGGATGAGCCCCGCGGCAAGTGCGCCGCTGCACACACCGCAAGGCAGCTCGGCCGCCGATCTCCCGTCGCGGCAAGCCAGGCAAACCAGGGAATGCCTGGGCTCAGGAGCCGGCCGTCCTCGACCATCGGGCGGCCCGGGTCGGAAGGCGGCGGATCTCGGATCCTATCGGCTCGGCAAGAGACGCTGGCTCGAGGCCATGCCGGGAGACCGCTCGCGTCGGCTACAGACGCATCGGCATGACGACGTACTTGGTGTGCGTGGTGCCGGGTCCGTGGATGAGGCAGCTGCTGTTCGAGTCGGTGAGTCCGATCTCGACCTTGTCGCTCTCGATCGCACCGAGAGCGTCGAGCAGATAATTGACGTTGAAGCCGATCTCAACTTCCTCGCCCTTGTAGTTCACCTCGACTTGATCCTCGGCTTCTTCCTGCTCGGGGTTGTGCGCCTGGATGATGAGGAGCCCGGGCCGCGCCGTCAGCCGGATGCCCCGGTACTTCTCGTTCGAGAGGATCGCGGTGCGCTGCAGGGCCAGCTTCAGCGACTCCCGCTCGGCCTCCACGGTCCGCGTCGGGTTGGCGGGAATCACGCGCGCGTACTCCGGGAAACGACCGTCGATCAGCTTCGAAGTGAAGCGAATGTCGCCGATCTGGGCGCGAACGTGATTGGTTCCGACGGCGAGCTCGATGTTTCCTTCCGTTCCCAGGATTCGCTGCAGCTCGAGGACGCCCTTCCTGGGAACGATCACCTGCTGGTTCATCTTCACCTTGCCGCCGAGCTCCGTCTCGCAGAGCGCGAGGCGATGTCCGTCGGTCGCCACGGCACGCAGTGTCTTGCCGTCGGTCTCGAGCAGCAGACCGTTCAGGTAATAGCGCACGTCCTGCTGTGCCATCGAGAAATGTGTCTTGTCGATGAGGCGGCGGAATTCTCCCTGCGCGACCGTGAGTGTCTGCTGCGCATTGATCTCATCGACGAGCGGGAATTCCGACGCCGGCAGGCTCGAGAGCGTGAAGCGGCTGCGGCCGGCGCGCAGCGACACCCGCTCGCCTTCGGTGCTGAGCGCGACGCTGGTTTTCTCGGGCAATGACCGGAAGATGTCGAGGAGCTTCCTTCCGGGAACGGTAATGTCGCCCGCCTGCTGCACGCTCGCCTGGCTTGCCGCGACGAGCTCCACCTCGAGATCGCTACCCGTGACACTCAGCTTGCCGTCACGCGCCGCCAGCAGCACGTTTGCCAGCACCGGCATCGTCTGCCGCCTTTCGACGACTCCGATGACGCTTTGCAGAGGGGTGAGAATATCTTCGCGCGTCGCGGTCAGCTTCATGTGCGGCTCTCTCTATTTCAGCTTCTGAATCCTGGCTCGTCTGAAGAATCTTATTGTTGAGGCTATAGAGCCTGGGAGTTACGGGTATAAGAGCGACTTTCCTCAGATGCTCCGCTGCTTACGCTGTGCAGTTCCGCACTCAGTCCGCGGGTGGAGCTGCCCGGGAGCTGTGTGCGGCCTGTGTATAACTTTATCCCCAAGCGCGTCCACAGCAAATGCACAGGCATGCACCCTCAGCCCGCGAGGGTTCTCAACAGGTTTGAGTAGTCTTCCTTCATGCGCTGCTCGGTGTCGCGCAGGTCCTTGATGCGCTTGCACGCGTGCAGCACGGTGGTGTGATCGCGCCCGCCGAAGGCATCGCCGATCTCCGGCAGGCTGTGGCTGGTGAGCTCCTTGGCGAGAGCCATCGCCACCTGGCGCGGGCGCGCTACCGAGCGGCTGCGGCGCTTGGAGAGCAGGTCCGCCATACGCACCTTGTAGTAGTCGGCGACGGTCTTCTGGATGTTCTCGATGGTGACCAGCTTCGCCTGCAGCGACAGCAGATCCTTGAGCGCCTCCTTGGTGAATTCCACCGTGATCGCCCGGCCGGTGAAGCGCGAGTTGGCCATCACGCGGCGCAACGCGCCCTCGAGCTCGCGCACGTTGGAGCGGATGCGCTTGGCGATGAAGAAGGCCACTTCCTCCGGCAGCTCGACGCCGGCGGCGCGCGCCTTGGTCATGAGGATCGCCACGCAGGTCTCGAGCTCGGGCGGCTCGATCGCCACCGTGAGGCCCCAGCCGAAGCGCGACTTGAGCCGCTCCTCGAGGCCTTCGACCTCCTTCGGGTAGCGGTCGCAGGTGAGGATCACCTGGTGCTGGCCCTCGAGCAGCTCGTTGAAGGTGTGGAAGAACTCCTCCTGCGAGCGCTCCTTGCCGGCGAAGAACTGGATGTCATCGATCAGGAGCGCATTGAGCGAGCGGTAGGCCGTCTTGAACTCGTTCATCGAGTTGTGCTGCAGCGCCCGCACCATGTCGCCGACGAAGCGCTCCGAATGCACGTAGGCGATGCGTGCTTCCGGGTCGTTTTCCTTGATGAGGTGCGCGATCGCGTGCATCAGGTGGGTCTTGCCGAGGCCCACGCCGCCGTAGAGGAACAGCGGGTTGTAGGCGCGCCCGGGATTCTCCGCCACCTGCAGCGCCGCGGCCTTGGCGAGCTGGTTGCTCTTGCCCTCGACGAAGCTCGCGAAGGTGAAATCGGGGTTGAGGCGGGCGCCGACCACCAGCCCCTCGGCGGGACGCGAGCGCGCGGGGCTGAGCGCCGCCGGCGCACGGCGCAGCGGCTGGGCGCGCGAGCCCACCTCGACCGTGATGATGGGCGCATCTCCCGAAGCTTCGTTGCGCAGCAGCTCGCCGATGCGCGGCAGCAGATTGGCGTTCACCCACTCGACGACGAAGCGATTGGGCGCGAGCAGCTTGAGCGCGCCGTTGCCTTCCATCGCCTGCAGCGGCCGCACCCAGGTGTTGAACTGCTGCTCCGGAAGCTCCGCCTCCAACGCGCCCATGCAGCGAGTCCAAAAGGAAGCTTCCACGCGCGATTGCCTCCGCGTCTTGATCTGGAGATTCTGAGGAGGGGCCGCGAAGTCTATACCGATCGGCGCGCGCGCTGAAGGCTTAAGCGGCGTGTACGGCGCACGCGCCGCTCCGCGCGCGCTGTATTGACACCTTGGCGCTCAACGGCTTAGCCTTGCCGCCCTTTTTTCTCAGCCCGTCGACGGAGCCCGCGGCAATGGCAACGAAGCGTACCTATCAGCCGAGCAAAGTGCGCCGCAAGCGCACCCACGGGTTCCGCGCGCGCATGGCCACCAAGAACGGCCGCAAGGTGCTGGCTCGCCGCCGCGCCAAGGGCCGCCACAAGCTGATACCCTGAAGCTGACGGCGCTTGCGCTTTGCGAAGGAACCGCGACCGCGCGCCGCCGATCCTACCAAGGTCTCATCAGGGGCCCGATGCAAGCGCGGCTGACTCTGCCGGCGCGGCTGCGTCTGCGGCGCAAGAGCGATTTCGACGCCGCCTATGCGCGCGGGCGGAGGCTGAGTGACGGGTTTTTCACGGTGATTGCGACAGTGAACGAATTGGGCGTGCCGCGTCTCGGGCTCGCGGTGGCGGTACGTGCCGCCGGCGGCGCGGTCGCGCGCAACCGCCTGCGCCGCATCATTCGCGAGTCGTTCCGGCTGCACCAGCGCTCGCTCCCGGCGTGCGATCTGGTGGTGAGCGTGCGGCCCAGGGCGCGCGAGGTGCCCGCGCGCGCGCTGCACGAGAGTCTCGCCGCGCTGTGGCGCCGTGTCGCGGAGACTAAGCCGTGATGAGAAGCCTCGTCACCGGCGCGATCCGCTGCTACCAGCTCGCGCTGAGCCCGCTCGTCGGCCCCGCCTGCCGCTTCCATCCCTCGTGCTCGCAGTACGCGCTCGAGGCGGTGTCGCGCTTCGGCGTGCTGCGCGGCGCTTATCTCGCGGCGCGGCGCCTCGCCCGCTGCCACCCCTGGCACGAAGGCGGCTACGACCCGGTGCCGCCGCTCGACCCGGCCACGCATCATGCCCACGATCAATAATCCGCGCGTCCTGCTCTGGGGCGCGCTCGCCCTCGCGCTGCTCGCCGACTACAACGCCTGGATGGGCGACTACGCCCCGCCGGCGGCGGCGCCCACGCAGGCGGCGAGCACCGAGCACCCGCGTGCGGTGGCGCCCGCCAGCGAGCTCGGCAACAGCGTGCCCGAGACCCCGGTCGCGACCGCGCCGGGTGCCACGGCGGCTGCCGCCGCACCGCCGGGTTCCGCGGCGTCGACCGCGTCCGCGGCTTCGGCGGCAGCGGCGAGCGGCGAGGCGCCGCCGGGCGCGGCGGCTCCGGTCGTGCACGTGCGCACCGACGTCCTCGATGTCGAGATCAGCACGCGCGGCGGCACGCTCACGCAGGCCGACCTGCTCGCATACCCGAAGGTCAAGGGCGAAGCCGCGCCGGTGCGGCTCGAGAATCACGACGAGCCGCGCACGCTCTACGAGCTGCAGTCGGGTCTCACCGGGCCGGAGGGCGAGCCCTACCCGACCCATCTCGCGACCTTCGCGAGCGCGCAGGACCGCTACACGCTCGATGGCGGCACCGAGCTCAGGGTGCCGCTCACCTGGGCTGGCGAGAACGGCGTCAGCGTGACGAAGACCTTCGTTTTCCGGCGCGGCAGCTATCGCATCGACGTCGACTACCGGGTGCACAACGGCGGCAGCGCCGCGTACCAGGTGCGCCCCTACGCGCGGATCCTGCGCAACGACCCGCCCACCAAGCGCTCGTATTTCAACACCGACAGCTACGCCTTCCACGGGCCCGCGATCTGGGACGGCACCAAGTACCGCCGTCTCGACGTGAGCGACGAGAAGGACAGCCACCTCGCGCTCGAGGTGACCGGCGGCTGGATCGCCGCCCTGCAGCACTTCTTCGTGAGCGCCATCGTGCCGCCGGCCGGGATTCCCTGGCAGGTGACGCTCAAGGTCTCGGGCGAGGAATTCCTGCTCGCCGCCAGCGGTCCGGTGCGCGCGGTCGCACCCGGGGAGGACGCCGCGTTCGCTGAGACGCTGTTCGTGGGTCCGAAGCTCCAGGGGGCGCTGGAAGCGACCGCGCCCGGGCTCGACCGGGTGGCGGATTACGGGCGCCTGTGGTTCCTCGCGCGCCCGCTGTTCAGCGCGCTGAACCTGGTGCACAAGGCAACCGGCAACTGGGGCGTCGCCATCATCCTGGTCACCTTCCTCCTCAAGCTCATCTTCTATCCGCTGTCGGAGGCGAGCGGCCGCTCGATGGCCCGGATGAAGACGCTGCAGCCGCGCATCAAGAACCTGCAGGAGACCTACGCCGACGACCGCGAGAAGCTCGGGCGGGCGATGATGGATCTCTACAAGCGCGAGAAGATCAACCCGGTCGCCGGGTGCCTGCCGATCATCATCCAGATCCCGGTATTCATCGCCTTCTACTGGGTGCTGCTCGAGAGCGCGGAGATGCGCCAGGCGCCGTTCGCGCTCTGGATCCACGACCTGTCGGCGCGCGACCCGGCGTTCATCCTGCCGGGCATCATGGCGGTCGCGATGTTCGTGCAATACAAGCTGAACCCCGCGCCCCCCGATCCGGTGCAGGCCAAGGTGTTCATGATCATGCCGCTGGTGATGTCGGTGACCTTCGCCTTCTTCCCGGCGGGACTGGTGCTCTACTGGGTCACGAACACGATTCTTTCAATCGCGCAACAGTGGAACATCAACCGGCGCATCGGTGCCGCGGCGGCGAATCGCAACTGATTCGGCCCCTTCAGGTGGCCGGGCACTCGTCCTCGAAGCCACCCGGCTGTTCGGTGGCCGGGGCATCCGGCGGCGGGAAGGTCTGGCGGAAGGTGAAGGCCTCGGGGCTCGCGCCCCGCGCGCGCAGCAGCTCGAGTCTCGCGACGGCCTCCCCGATACCCGGCCGGTGGCCGCGCGGCACCCACCACAGCACCATGATCGCCTCACTCAGGGGCTCGAACCACTCGCGGCGTCGCTTCAGGATGTCGGCGTGCGCGCTGCGGTACACGAAGCGGCGCAGCGAATCCGCATCGCGCCATACCGACATGTTGAGGAGCTGATTCGGGTCTGTGAACGGACGGATCGCGGTCGCGTCTCCCGCCTCGGTCTGCAGCCGCCACACGAAGCCGGGCGAGCCCTCCGCGAGCGCGTTGATGCGCGCCAGGTTGGCGACGAACTCCGCCATGAGCGGCGAGTCGATGGGCCCGCGGATGACGCCGATGTTCAGCTGCGCGAGCTCGTACGCCGACATGCTGCCTCCTCGAGGGGTGCCTGGGGCCGAAGGATACCCGGGGTGCCGGATGGGGCGACACCGCGAGGAACACTGCGGTAGCCTTCCGCCCGCAGGGCGCATATGACGCGCACGGAAACCATCGTGGCGGCCGCGACGCCTCCGGGACGGGGCGGCATAGGCATCGTGCGCCTCTCCGGCCCCAAGGTGCCGCAGATCGCCGCGGTGATGCTCGGCGAGCTGCCGGCCCCGCGGCACGCGACCTTCGCGCGCTTTCTCGATGCCCGCCACGAGCCGATCGACGCGGGGCTCGCGCTCTTCTTCCCGGCACCCGCCTCCTACACCGGCGAGCACGTGCTCGAGCTCCACGGCCACGGCGGGCCGCTGGTGCTCGAGGCGCTCATCGCGCGCGCGCTCGAGCTCGGCGCGCGCCGGGCCCAGGCGGGCGAGTTCACGCAGCGCGCCTTTCTCAACGACAAGCTCGACCTCGCCCAGGCCGAGGCGATCGCCGACCTGATCGACGCCGGCTCGCGCGAGGCGGTGCGCGCCGCCATGCGCTCGCTGCAGGGGGAGTTCTCGGCGATGGTGCGCGGGCTCACCGAGGCGGTGATCGACCTGCGCACCTACGTCGAGGCCGCGATCGACTTTCCGGAGGAGGAGATCGATTTCCTCGCGGACCGCGAGCTCGGCGAGCGCTTCCAGGCGCTGCGCGAGCACTTCGGCGGCGTGCTCGAGAGCGCGCGCCTGGGAAGGCTGCTGCGCGATGGCATGACCGTGGTCATCGCCGGCCGCCCCAATGCCGGCAAGTCGAGTCTCCTCAACCGCCTCGCCGGCTACGACGCGGCGATCGTCACGCCGATTCCGGGCACGACGCGCGACGTGGTGCGCGTGCCGATCGCCATCGACGGCATGCCGCTGCACGTGCTCGACACGGCGGGGCTGCGCGACGCCGGCGACACGATCGAGGAGGAGGGCATGCGGCGGGCCCGCGCCGAGATTGAGCGCGCCGACCGGGTGCTGTTCGTGATCGACGCGGCGCAGGACGGCGCCTGCGAGGCGTTCCGCGCGGAGCAGGCGCGGCTGCCCCAGGACGTGCCGGTCACGCTGGTGCTCAACAAGTGCGACCTCGCCGCCGGACTGCCGCTGGTCGACACCGTGAACGGGCCTGCGCGCCTGCACGTCTCGGCGCTCACCGGGGCGGGGCTCGAGGAGCTGCGGGCGCACCTGAAGGGCTGCATGGGGTTTCAGACCGTCGAGGGCGGTGCGATCAGCGCGCGCGCGCGGCACCTCGAGTCGCTCGCGCGCGCCCGCGGGCACACCGAGGAGGCGGCGCGCCAGCTCACCGAGCGGCGCGCCGGGGAGCTCGTGGCCGAGGAGCTGCGCGCCGCGCAGGCCGCGCTCGGCGAGATCACCGGCGAGTTCACCAGCGACGATCTGCTCGGGCGCATCTTTGCGGGGTTCTGTATCGGTAAATGACCAAGGAGGGACCGTCATGAGGACTTCAGGGAGCTCGATGCCGATCTGGATGCGCCGGGCAGCCGGGACGCTGCTCGCGTGGCTCGCCGCCTGCAGCGCCGCACCGCCGCTCGCGCCCTCGGGTCTCGTATGCCCGTACGCGCCCTGGTACGGCCACGCCTATCGCCACGGGGCGGTGCCGACGCGCGAGGCGCAGCAGCGCATCCTCGCCTGGAAGGCGTCGCGGCGCGAAGCGCAGGCGCCGCTCAGCCCCGCGACGCTGGTGTTTGGCGGCGGCGTCGATGGCATCGGTGTCACGAGCGGCGTGCCGCGCGTGTATCTGGTGTTCTACGGCAGCCAGTGGACGAGCGGCGGCGATCCGGCCGGCGCTGCCACCTACCTGCAGCACCTGTTCGCCGGGCTCGGCACGGGCGGCGAGCAATGGTCGGGCACCATGACGCAGTACTGCGATGGCCCGACCGTGGCGCAGGGGGCGGTCAGCTGCACCCCCGCGAGTACTCCGCACGTCGGCTACCCGGAGGGCGGCGCGCTCGCCGGAGTCTGGTTCGATAGCGGCGCGCCTGCGCCCGCCAGCGCGACCGCCGCGCAGCTCGCCGCGGAAGCGGTGCGGGCGGCGCAGCACTTTGCCAACACCTCGGCGGCCGCCAACCGCCTGGCACACTACCTGATCGTGTCTCCCTCGGGCACTCATCCGGACGGGTTCGGTAATGCCGGGCAGAACTTCTGCGCCTGGCATGACTACACGCCCTCTGCATTCGGCGACATCGCTTACAGCAACATGCCCTACGTCAGCGACCTCGGCAGCAGCTGCGGAACGGGCTTCGTCAACCCCGGAGCCGCGGGCGCGCTCGACGGGTTTTCCATCGTCGGCGGCCACGAGTACGCCGAGACCCTCACCGATCAGAATCCGCCCGGCGGCTGGACCACGGCTGCGGGAGAGGAGAACGGCGATGAGTGCGCCTGGATCGCGAGCGGCCAGGGTGCCTCGGCGAACGTCGCCATGGGCAACGGCGTGTACGCCATGCAGAGCACCTGGTCGAACGACACCGGCCGGTGCGAGATCGCGCACCCGCTTCTCTAGCACGGCGTCCCGCGGCGGCGTTCCCGTCCGGCGGCCATAGGTAGTTGCCACATAGGTGATGCCCGTCATACCGGCGGCTGCGTCCCGCGCCTATAAGCGTTGGTATGAGCGCAACTACGCAGCCCGCGGGCTGGCTCACCCTGCCCATCCCGGTCAAGATCGCCGTGAGCTTCGGCGCGCTGCTCTTGATCGTGATCGCGGTGGGGGTGCTGTCGGTCAATCGCCTCTCGGCCATCGAGGCACGCGCGGTTGCCGCGCGCGATGACTGGCTGCCGAGCGCGCGCACGCTCGGGCAGCTGCGCACTACGGTACGCAGGTACCGCCTCGCCGAGGCCATGCTGGCTCTCGCCCGCACCGAGGGCGAGGTCGCCGCCGCGGACGTGCAGCTGCACGCGGTCGCCAATGACCTCGAGCAGGCGCGCGCCCGCTGCCAGCCCTTTGTGACGCGCGGCAGCGACGACGAGAGGCTGATCGCCGACTTCGATCGCACCTGGGCCGCCTACCGCCTCGCGAGCGAGCGCTTCCGCGCCGCGCGCCTCGGCGGCAGCCCGGAGCAGCTTCAGGACTTCGCCGCCGGCGGGCAGTATTACGATACCGCCACCGCCGGCCTCACCGACGCCATCATCCTCAATACCCGCAGCGGCGTCGAAGGCGCGGCCGAGGCCGTGCGCTTCGTCCAGATGACGCGCGCGCTCGAGGTGGGAGCCCTGCTGGTGCTGCTCGCGGTGAGTCTGGGTGTCGGCGCTGCCCTGACGCGCAGCGTCGCGCTGCCGCTGCACGCGATGACCGTGGCCATGAAACGCCTCGCGACGCGCGACTTCACCGTGCGCATCCCGGGGGTGGGCCGCCGCGACGAGCTCGGCATCATGGCGCAGGCCATCGACGTGTTCCGCTCGAGCCTCATCGAGACCGAGACGCTGCGGGCGCGCGAGGATGCCAAGACCGCGGAGCTGCGCGAGAGCGAGGCGCGCTTCCGCGCCGTGTTCGACTCGGTGAGCGAAGGGATCTTCGTGAGCGAGCCGGCCACGGGGCGCTTTCTCGAGGTCAATCCGACCGGCTGCGAGATGTTCGGCCGCACGCGCGAGGAGCTGCTCGGGTCAGACCTCGCGGCGCTCTCCTCCGGCGCGCCGGCCTACACTCAGGCGGTCGCTCTCGAGCGCATCGCCCGCGCCCGGCGCGAGGGACCGCAGACCTTCGAGTGGCACTGCCGCACCCGGGGCGGGCGCGTCTTCTGGGCGGAGATCTGCGTGCGCCCCTCGACCTTCGGCGGCTCCGCGGTGGCGCTCGCGACGCTGCGCGACATCAGCGACCGCAAGGAGGCCGAGCGGCGCATCCGCCGCATGGCGCGCCACGACGCCCTGACCGGGTTGCCGAACCGGCGGGTGTTCGTCGACTCGGTGGGCGGCGCGATCGCGCGCGCCAGCCGCGACGGGGCGGCCTTCGCGGTGCTGTTTCTCGACCTCGATCACTTCAAGGACGTCAACGACACGCTCGGCCACCCGGCGGGCGATGAGCTGCTGCGCGAGGTCGCGGCGCGGCTGCGCGGCTCGGTGCGCGACACCGACCTGGTGGCGCGCTTCGGAGGCGATGAGTTCGCGGTGCTGATGCCGGAGGTGCGCGAGGAGGGCGGCGCCGCGGCGCTCGCCGCCAAGCTGATCGCCGCGCTCGAGCCGCCGTTCTCGATCCAGGGCAACGACATCCGCATCGGCACGAGTATCGGCATCGCCGTGGGCGCGCCCTCCGGGGCGACTGTCGAGGCGATCCTGTCGCACGCCGACGTGGCGCTGTACCGCGCCAAGGCCGAGGGGCGTGGCGCCTATCGCTTCTTCGACGATTCCATGGACGCCAAGATCCGCGCGCGCGTCACGCTGGTCGCGGAGCTGCGCAGCGCGATCGAGGCGGGGCAGCTGTTCCTCGTGTACCAGCCCCAGGTCGAGCTCGCGACCGGGCGCATCATCGGCCTCGAGGCCCTGGCGCGCTGGCGCCACCCCGAGCGCGGCGTGCTCGCGCCCGGGCAGTTCATCGGCGGGGCCGAGAGCAGCGGGCTCATCGTGCCGCTCGGCCGCAAGCTGCTGCGCGAGGCCTGCCGCCAGGCCCGGGCGTGGGCCGATGCGGGACTCCTGCCGGCGAGCATCGCGGTCAACCTGTCCGCGGCGGAGCTGCGCGCGCCGCTCGAGCTCGAGCAGTCGATCCGCGCCACCCTGGCCGACAGCGGGCTCGATCCGCGCCAGCTCGAGATCGAGCTCACCGAGACCGTGCTCATGGGCAGCGGCTCCGGGCCGCACCTGGTGCTCACGGCGCTGCGCGCGCTCGGCATCCGTCTCGCCATCGACGACTTCGGCACCGGCTTCTCTTCGCTCGACTACCTGCGGCGCTTCCCCGCGGACCGCCTCAAGATCGCGGGCAACTTCGTCGACCAGCTCGAGCACCCGGGCAACGCCGCGGTGGTCAAGGCGACCATCGGGCTGGCGCGCGAGCTCGGCATGGCGGTCATCGCCGAGGGCATCGAGACCGAGCGGCAGGCCGAGCAGCTCAAGGCCTGGGGCTGCCTCCAGGGCCAGGGTTATCTGTTCGGGCGGCCGATGACGGCCGGGGAGCTCGAGCCGCTGCTGCGCGCCGGCGCAGTCCACCCCGTGCGGCGTAGCGGCGTGCCCCGCGGCGAGAGCGTCGTGGAGGGTCCCTGGGCGGCGACCGGGCGCCACCGCCGCAGCTGATTTTCGGCCGTCAACCCGGCCGTCGCGCGAGCGACAGCCAGATTCCCCCGCCGATGAGCGTGACTCCCGAGGCGCGCCCGAGGAGCTGCGCGCGCTTCGGTTGCATGAACCACTCGCGCCCGAGGCCCGAGGCGATGGCCCAGCACGAATCGCTCACCGCCGCGAGCGCCACCGTGACCACGCACATGACGGTGAGCTGCCGGGCCGCCGGCAGTGAGGGATCGACGAACTGCGGCAGGAACGCCGTGAAGAAGGCGATGGTCTTCGGGTTCGCGAGCGCTACCAGCAGGCCGCGCCGGAAATGCACGTGGTTGCCGGTCACGGGCGGCGCCGGTGCGCCGGCGCGGCGCCAGGCCTGCACCCCGAGCCACACGAGGTAGGCCGCCCCCATCCAGCGCAGCGCCTCGAACAGATACACCGCGTGGGCGAGCACCCAGCTCAGGCCCAGTGCGATCGCAGCGATCAGCAGCGCGTTGCCGGTCGAGGTGCCGGCGACCGTGACGAGGCCCGCGCGTATGCCGCGCGTCGCGGCGGTGGAGATGACGAGCGTCACGATCGGCCCCGGGGCGAGCAGCAGCACGATCGTCATGGCGAGAAATCCCGCGAGCAGATGCCAGTTCATGCGTGCAGCTTAACCGATGCCCGCGGGTGGTGCGCTCAGCGCGCCGGCGAGCGCAGCGACAGATCCTTGCTGTAGACCACGTTCATCACGTTGTCGTACCAGCCCTGCACCTCGGGCTTGACCAGGTGCTTGGTCACGTAGAAGTAGAGCGGGATCAGCGGGTGGTCGGCCAGCATCAGCCGCTCGGCTTCCTCGAGCAGCGCGCGCCGCTCGCCCTGGTCGACCGCGGCGGCCGCGCGCGTCACGAGCGCATCGTAAGCGGCGCTCCGGTAGTGCGGCAGGTTGAGACCGAAGTCGCTCTTCAGGTACTGCGCGTAGGTATAGGCGTCGTTGTAGTCGCCCGCCCAGCTCGAGCGGAAGAGCTCGACGTCGCCGCGGTCGATGTTCTGGAGCAGCGTCTTGAACTCGACCTGCGTGAGGCGCACCTCGGCACCGAGGGCCTCCTTCCACATCGAGGCGACCGCGACCGCGACCTTGGTGTGCACCTCGCCCGCGTTGTAGGCGAGCTCGAACTCGAGCGGCCTGACGCGCGAGTAGCCCGCTGCCCGGTAGAGGCGCTGCGCCTCGGCGCGGCGCTTCTCCAGCGGCTCGCCGCGGTAGTCGAAGGACTGAGGCGTGTAGTTGTCGATCCCCGGCGGCACCCAGCCGTAGGCCGGCAGCTCGCCGACCCGCAGCACCAGCGCGGCGAGCTTCTCGCGGTCGATGACCAGCGAGAGCGCGCGGCGCAGCTGCGGCTGGTCCCTGAAGGGCGCGCGCCGCAGGTTGAAGCCGTAGAAGTAGGTATCGAGCTGCGGCGCGACGTGCAGCTGCGCGCCGAGGTGCTCCCGGATCCAGTCGAACTGCCCGCGCGGCACCACGTTGGTCACGTGCAGCTCGCCGCTGCGGTAGCGGGCGAGCTCGGCGTTCTCATCGGAGATGATCAGGTACTTCACCGCCGCGAGACGCGTCGCCGCGTCGTTCCAGTAATAGCGGTTGCGGACGGCGAGCACGTACGAGCCCGGCACCCATTCCCTGAGGACGAAGGCGCCGTCCGAGACCATGACTCCGGGGCGCGCGTAGCTGTCCGGGTGGCTGGCGAGCGTCGGCCGGTGCGCCGGGCAGGTGCTCGGATGGGAGAGGAGCGACGGCAGATAGGGCGCGGGAGCCGAGAGCGTCACCACCACGGTCGAGTCATCGGGCGCGGCGACCCCTAAGGCCTCGGGAGGCTTTTTCCCCGCGACGATGTCGGCGGTGTTGGCGATGACGTCTGCGTACTGCGCGTATCCCGAGGCGGTGGCCGGATCGACCAGCCGGCGCAAGGCCGCCACGAAATCCGCCGCCACCACCCGCTCCCCGGTCGACCAGCGCGCCTCGGGGCGCAGCGTGAAGCGGTAGACCTTGCCGTCGGGGCTCACGCTCCAGCGGCTCGCGACGCCCGGCGCCACGGCCGCGCTCTTGTCGAGCGTGGTGAGCCCCTCGCACACGTCGCGGAGGATGCCCTGCGCCTCCGCGCCGCGGACCTTCTGCGGATCGAGCGAGTCGGGATCGGGGCCAGCGCCGCGCACCAGCACGGGGCCCTCGGGCGCGGCTCCCGTGCCCCCGGCCGCCGGCCCGCCGCCGCCCCGGGAGCAGGCCCCGAGCGCGAGCAGCGCGGCGCCGGCCGCCGCGGCGAGACATGAGGTGCGCGCTTTTCGGGTCACGGGGCGCGCCGCCCCCTGCGGCTCGAGTTGATCTCGGCGCGCAGTGCCTCGGCCGCGGCGCGCGCGCCGGCGGCGAAGTCCGCGCCGGCGGTGCGCGCCGAGCCGTAGAGGATGGCGCGCGAGGAGCTCACGATGAGGCCGGTGCCGTCGGCCGTCTGGCCGTTCTCGACCGCCTGCGCCACGTCGGCTCCCTGCGCGCCGACCCCCGGCAGCAGCAGCGGCATGGCCCCGACGATGCGGCGCACCTCGGCGAGCTCGCGCGGATAAGTGGCGCCCACCACCAGCGCGCAGTTGCCGTGGCCGTTCCAGCGGGTGGCGGCGAGCTCGGCGACCACGTGGTAGAGACGCCGCGCGCCGACCTCGAGGTCCTGCAGATCGCGCGCGCCCGGATTGGAGGTGCGGCAGAGGATCACGACCCCCTTGTCGGCGTGGCGCAGGAACGGCTCGAGCGAGTCGCCGCCGAGATAGGGATTGACGGTCACGGCGTCCGCGCCGTAGCGCTCGAAGGCCTCGATGGCATAGCGCTCGGCGGTGCTGCCGACGTCGCCGCGCTTGCCGTCGAGGATCACGGGGATCCCCGGACAGGTGCGGTGCACGTACTCGATGGTGCGCTCGAGCTGATCCTCGGCCTCGTAGGCGGCGTAGTGCGCGAACTGTGGCTTGTAGGCGCACACCAGGTCGCGCGTCGCGTCGATCACGGTCTTGTTGAACTGGAAGATCGGCGAGGGCGCGGCGGCGATCTGCGGCGGAAAGCGCTCGATCTCGGGGTCGAGCCCCACGCACAGGAGCGAGTCGTTCTTTTCCCAGGCGCGCGCCAGAGCCAGGCAGAAGTCGCTCATGCGACCCGCGGCGCGGCGCGCGCGGCGCGCTTCTTCAGGTGCACTAGCAGGATCGACACGGCCGCGGGGGTGACCCCCGGGACGCGGCCCGCCTGGCCGAGAGTGGCGGGCCGCGCTTCGGCGAGGCGCTGGCGCACTTCGTGGGAGAGCCCCGCGAGCGTCCCGTAGTCGAGATCCTCCGGCAGCCGCGTCTCTTCGTGGCGCCGGGCGCGCTCGATCTCCTCCTGCTGCCGCTCGAGGTAGCCCGCGTAGCGGGCCCGCACCTCGACCTGAGTGCGGATCTGATCGGCGAGGCGCGCATCGATCGGCAGCACCGGCTCGTCGTCGGGGCTCTCAGGGAGCCACTCGGGCGGCCCGGCCACCTCGAGCAGCGCCTGGTAGCTCACCCCGGGGCGCTTGAGCAGCTCGAAGGCGCAAGTGTCCTGGGCGAGCGGCGCGCCGAGCACGCGGGCGACCCAGTCCGCGGGCAGCAGCCCCGGCTTCACGCGCTGCTCCGTCAGCCGCTCGATCTCCAGGTCGGTGAGGTACTGCTTGATCTCGAACAGCCGCCAGCGCTCCGCGTCGATGAGTCCGAGGCCGCGCCCGATGGGCGTGAGGCGCGCATCGGCATTGTCCTCGCGCAGCAGCAGCCGATGCTCGGCGCGGCTCGTGAACATGCGATAGGGCTCGCGCGTGCCGCGCGTCACCAGGTCGTCGACCAGCACGCCGAGATAGGCGTCGCTCCGTTTCGGCACCCAGGGCTCCTCGCCCGCGACGGCGCGCGCGGCGTTGATGCCGGCGATGAGACCCTGGGCGGCGGCCTCCTCGTACCCGGTCGTGCCGTTGATCTGCCCCGCGAAATAGAGGCCCGCGAGCGCCTTGGTCTCGAGCGAGCCCGAGAGGTCCCGCGGATCGAAGTAGTCGTACTCGATCGCGTACCCGGGGCGCGTCAGGTGCGCGCTCTCGAAGCCGCGGATCGTGCGCACGAACTCGACCTGCACGTCGAACGGCAGGCTGGTCGAGATCCCGTTGGGATAGATCTCGTGAGTGTTGAGCCCTTCGGGCTCGACGAAGATCTGGTGCGAGGGCTTCGCGGCGAAGCGCACCACCTTGTCCTCGACCGACGGGCAATAACGCGGACCGACCCCCTCGATCACCCCGGTGAACATCGGCGAGCGGTCCGTTGCGGCCCGGATGATCTCGTGTGTTCGCTCGTTTGTATGCGTAATAAAGCAATCAACCTGTCTGGGATGATCTTCGACGCGCCCAAGAAACGAGAAGACGGGTGTGGGTACATCCCCGGGCTGCCGGGTCATGACCGACCAGTCGAGGGTGCGGCCGTCGATCCGCGGCGGCGTGCCGGTCTTCAACCGCCCGACCCGAAGGCCGAGATCGCGCAGCCTCGAGGCGAGCCGCATCGAGGCGGGGTCGCCGGCGCGGCCGCCCTGGTAATTGTCGAGCCCGACGTGAATGCGGCCGCCGAGGAAGGTGCCGACGGTGAGCACCACCGCCCGCGCGCGGATCCCGATACCGGTGAGCGTGACGACGCCGCACACCCGGCCGCCCTCGACCACGAGGTCGGCCGCCTCCTGCTGGAACAGCGCGAGGCGCGGCTCCTTCTCGAGCAGCGTGCGGATCGCCGCCCGGTAGAGCTGCCGGTCGGCCTGCGCGCGGGTGGCGCGCACCGCCGGTCCCTTGCTCGCGTTCAGGGTCCGGAACTGGATGCCGGCGCGGTCGGCGGCGCGTGCCATGGCGCCCCCCAGGGCGTCGATCTCGCGCACCAGGTGCCCCTTGCCGATGCCGCCGATCGCCGGGTTGCAGCTCATGGCCCCGAGCGTCTCGATGCTCTGCGTGAGGAGCAGCGTGCGCGCCCCCATGCGCGCCGCGGCGAGTGCCGCCTCGGTACCGGCGTGTCCGCCGCCGACGACGATCACGTCGCAGTCGAGGTGCTTGCGCAGCGTCATAGAGGGTCGCGTATTTTAGGTCGCCGGCGCGCGCCGGCAAGGGCTGGCCCCCCACGGACCGCCCGGCTGACCGTTCAGCTCGCCGTGCCCGCCGCCGTCGCCGCGCCGGCCGCGGCGCGGGCCAGGGCCGCGCGCAGGGCCGCCGCGTGGGTGTCGGCGAACGCGCGTGCCTCGACCTCGAAGCGGTTGTTCCAATAGCCGCGCCGCAGGCACTCCGCCAGATAGCGCGGCACGGTGAGGGTGCCGCGTTGCCACTGTCCGATGACGTGCCAGTACTCGTGCAGCAGCAGCCAGGGATCGGCGAAGAAGGCGGCCGCCTCGCCGCGCAGGTAGATGCGGCCGCGGCGGGTGGTGGCGAGCGCGCGCCCGTGGAGGCGCACGTAGCGCGAGTGCTCGATCACCCGTACGTGGGCGACGCTCTCGCCGAAGATCGCCTCGAGCGCGGCCGCGACTGCGGCCGGCAGCGGCGCCGCGCGCGCCCTGGTCGTCATCCGGCTCAGGCGCGGGTGTGCACCCAGCCCATGCCGGGGCGGAAGCGCAGCGTCCGCATGGGTCCGGCGGCGACGTCCTCGGGAAGCATCTGCACGCCGGCGTCGGTCAGGTAGTGGCGTACGACGTTCATGACGGTCTGGCACACCGGCTGCGCGTGCGCGCTCTCGGCGAGGTGCGCGACGATGCGTGCCTGCAGCCGCCGCGCGGCGGGGGCCGCCGCGCGCAGCGCCTCGAGGCAGCGGTCGAGGAGCAGCAGCTCGGTCGCGAGCGTCGTATCGGTGACGTCGACGGGGCGCGCGCTCCTCACGATGCAGCGCAGATGCAGCAGCGCGCCCGCCTCCTCGGTCGCATCGTACATGCACACCGCGACCGCGGACTGCAGCTCCGTCGTGAGGATCGCGTCTTCCGAGGTCACCTCGAAGCGGTCCGGGGCGACGTGGATCTCCCTGCGTTCTGAGGCGCGCCTTTCCATGGACTGTTGTATACCTTCCCTGCCCGGTGCCGTGCGGGTTTCGCTGGCCAAAGTATGAACTGTCGCACGGCGCACGCGTAGAATGTGCGAATGCGTTCCGCCCCGCCGCGTGTCGTGCGAGTGCCGTGTGCGGCGCTGCTGCTGGCGAGCGCCGCGCTGGCCGCGCCCGCGTGGGGTCAGGCTCCCGCGGCTCCCGCCCCGACACTGTCGTCGATTCGCGTCACCGGGGACGCGCGCATCAGTGCCAGGCCCGACCGCGTGCAGATCGATCTCGGCGTGCAGACCCAGGCACCCTTGTCGGCGGACGCAGCCAGCGCCAATGCCCGGCAGCTCGATGCGGTGCTGGCCGCGGTGCGCAAGGCCGCCGGCAGCGCCGCGCAGCTGCGGACCGTCAGCTACTCCCTGACCCCGGTGTACCAGTACCGTTCGGGCGCCGCTTCGAGCGGCGGCGAACCGACCGTCACCGGCTACACCGCGCTCAACGTGGTGCAGGTGATGCTCGACGATCTCGCACGCATCGGCGATGTGATCGATGCCGCGACCCGCGCGGGCGCCAATCGCGTGCAGGGCATCCAGTGGACGCTGCGCGACCAGGACACGGTGCGCGCCCAGGCGCTGCGCGAGGCGGCCACCCGGGCGCACGCCGAAGCGGAGGTGCTGGCCCAGGCGCTCAATCTGCGGATACTGCGCGTACTGACCGTGGAGGAATCGAGCCCGCAGATCGTGCCGGTGCGGGTCCACATGGCGGTGGCGCGCGCTACGGCGGGCGCGGCCGAGACGCCGACGCCGGTCGAGGCGGGCACGCTCGACGTGAGCGCCAATGTCGCTTTGACGGTGGAGGTCGGCCCGGCCGCGCATTGATCGCGCGCGCCGCCCGCCGCTACTTCTGGAGGTGAGGACATGATCACGGTGCGGACGCTGCTCGAAGGCAAGGGTCGGGCGATCTTCTCGGTGGAGCCGCAGGCTTCGGTCCTCGATGCGGTCCGCCTGATGGCCGAGCACCACGTCGGCGCGCTCCTCGTGATGCGGGGCGCGGCGCTCGAGGGGATCGTGTCCGAGCGCGATTACGCCCTCAAGGTGATCCTGCGCGGCCGCTCCCCGGCCGATACCGCCGTGCGCGATATCATGAGCTCGCCGGTGCTCACGGTCTCCCTCGATACCTCGGTGCAGCAGTGCATGCAGCTCGTGACCGATCGCCGCGTGCGTCACCTGCCGGCCGTCGACGGCACCCGCGTGGTCGGCGTCGTGTCGATCGGCGACCTCGTGAAGGCGGTCATCGCCGAGCAGCAGCAGCAGATCGAGCAGCTCGAGAGTTACATCCACAGCTGAAGCCGCGGCGCGGCCGGGCCTCAGCGCCAGCGGGCGCCGGGCGCGATCTGCGCCGGCCCCGCAGGCGTCCGACGGGCGGGGGCGCTCTCGCGCAGCAGGCTCATCGACACGACTCCGAGGAGCGCCGCGCCCAGCATGTACCAGCCGGGCGCGAGCGCGTTGCCGGTGGCGCGCAGCAGCCACTTGACGGCGAACTGCGTCGAGCCGCCGAACACGGCGATGGCGAGCGCGTAGACGAGCGACAGCGTGCGCCCGCGCACCCGCCGCGGCAGCGACTCCGCCAGGGCGGCGACCACCGGCCCCTGGTTGAGGCCGGTGAGTACGCCGAGCAGCACGCAGGCGCCGTAGAGCGCCGCCGGGCTGTGGAAGTGGACGATGGCGAGGAATGCCGGGTAGGTGCAGCCGGCGAGCAGTGCCGTCGAGGCAATCATGACCGGCCGGCGCCCCACACGGTCGGACAGCCATCCGCCGAGCGGGTCGCAGCACATCATGCTGAAGGCGCTCACCATGGTGGCCGCGAACGCGAGCCGCGGGCTCATGCCGAGGGTGTCGGCGGCGTAGGTGGTGAGGTAGTCCTGCACGTAGCCGATGACGGTGCCGGAGGCGAGCATACCGAAGCCGAGCACCGCGACGCGGCGATAGTCCGTTGCCGGGCCGGCCGGCGCCTCGGCCTGCGGCTCGGCGAGGGTCTCGGGCAGCGCGCGCCGCAGCGCGAGCCCCACCGGCACGATGGCCGCGCCGAGCAGGAACGCGATGCGCCAGCCGAACTCATCGAGCTGCTCCGGGGTGAGCGCGCTCGAGAGCGCGAGGCCGGCCAGCCCTGAGAGGAACGCGGCGGCGTCCGCGGTCATGGGCTGCAGCGAGCTGTAGAGCCCGCGGCGTTCCGCCGGGGCGGCCTCGACCAGGTAGGCGAGGCTCGCTCCCACCTCGCCGCCGACCGAGAAGCCCTGCAGCAGCCGCCAGGCGATGACCAGGAGCGGCGCGGCGAGACCGATCGAGCCGTAGGAGGGCGTGAGCGCGAGTCCCACCATGCCGAGCCCCATCAGGCTGAAGGACACGAGCATCGCCGGGCGGCGCCCGGCCCGGTCGGCGAGCCGGCCGATCACCGCCGCTCCGAGCGGGCGCATCAGGAAGCCGGCGCCGAAGGAGGCGAGCGACAGGAGCAGGCTCGTCCCGGGGGTGCTCGCCGGGAAGAAGCTGCGGCTGATCTGGAGCGCGAAGAACGCGTAGGCGATGAAGTCGTAGAACTCGAGCCCGTTGCCGGCTACCACGGCGATGACGTCGCGCGCCGGCATCCGCGCCGGCATGCGTGCCGGGTGCGGCGCTGCCGTGGCGGGCGCGGCCACGGGCTACTTGCGCCAGTAGGCGGGCGTCGCGAGCACGATCACGCTGAAGATCTCGAGCCTCCCGAGCAGCATCGCCGCGGTGCACAGCCAGGTCTGCAGGGCGGTGAGCCCGTGGAAGTTATGCACGGCGCCCGGCGGGCCGAAGCCGTGGGCGGTGTTGTTGATCGAGGCGACGCTGGCGGCGAGCGCCGGCTCGAAGCCGAGCCCGGCGAGCAGCAGCGCGAAGGTAAAGAACACCACCGTAATGAAGTACAGGAAGATAAACGCGAGCACCGCGTGGCCCACCGTGTCGGGGATCGGCCGCCCGCCGATGCGCACCGGCGCCATGGCTGCGGGATGGACCAGGAGCTTCAGCTCGCGGCCCGCCTGGCGCGCGAGCAGCAGCGTGCGGAACATCTTGATGCCGCCGCCGGTCGAGCCGGTGCTGCACACCAGGCACGACAGGAACAGCATCCACCACGGCGCGAACACCGGCCACTGCTGGTAGTCCTGGCTGGTGAGCCCGCTGGTGGTCGCCTCGGAGACCACGTTGAAGGCCGAGTGGCGCAGCGCCGTGAGGAAGCCCGGGTAGACCCCGTGCCAGGTGAGGAGCGCGGCGATGCCGACCACACTCACCGACAGCATGACGAAGATCGCACGGCACTCGGGATCGGCCCGGTAGGTGTCGAGGCTCAACCTGCGCAGCGCGATGAAGTGGCGGGCGAAGTTGAGCGAGGCGATCAGCATCAGCGCGACCAGCGTCAGCTCGACCGCCGGGGAGTCGAACCAGCCGATGCTGCGGTCGTGGGTCGAGAAGCCGCCGAGGCCGACGGCGGAGAAGGCGTGGCAGATCGCATCGAACCAGCTCATGCCGCAGATCCTCAAGGCCACGATCCCGGCGGCGGTGATGAGCGCGTACACGAGCCACAGCGAGCGTGCGGTCTCGGTGATGCGCGGCGTGAGGCGCTCCTCCTTGGCGGGCCCCGGCGCCTGGCCCTTGTAGAGCTGCATGCCGCCGACGCCGAGCAGCGGCAGCACCGCGACCGCCATGACGATGATCGCGAGCCCGCCGAACCAATGGAGCGAGGCACGCCAGAAGTTGAGCGAGGGCGGCAGCTGATCGAGCCCGCTGAGCACGGTCGAGCCGGTGGTGGTGAGGCCGGACATCGCCTCGAAATAGGCGCCCGTGAAGCTGAGCGATGGCAGGACCAGGAGCAGCGGTACCGCCGCCGCGGCCGACAGCACCAGCCAGCCGAGCGTCACCAGCAGGAAGCCGTCGCGTGCGCGCAGCTCGCGCCTGAGGCGCGCGCTCGCCGCGGCGAGCGCGAGCCCCGCGCCACCGGCGAGCGCGGCGGCCAGCAGGAACTTCGGCCACAGGCCGTCGCCCATGACGAGCGAGCAGCCGATCGGCAGCGCCAGGGTGAGCGCGAAGGCCGCGAGCAGCAGTCCGAGTGCGTACACGACCGCGAGCACGGTTGCGCCCCCTTCAGGCCGTCAGCGCGGCGCGCGCAGGAAGAGCTTCTCGACCGCCTCCAGGTGGCGGCGGTCGGCGAGGAACAGGATCACGTGGTCGTCGGCGCGTACCACGGTGTCGTGATGCGCCATGATCACCGCATCGCCGCGCACCAGCGCGCCGATCGAGGCGCCCTCGGGCAGCGGGATCTCGCTCACCATGCGCCCGGCGACGCGCGAGCTGCGCTCATCGCCGTGCACGATCGCCTCGATGGCCTCGGCGGCGCCGCGCCGCAGCGCGTGTACCCGCACCACGTCGCCGCGGCGCACGTGCGCGAGCAGCGAGCCGATGGTGATGGTCTGCGGCGAGACGGCGATGTCGATGCTGCCCGACTCGACCAGCTCGGTGTAGGAGGGCTTGTTGATGAGCGCCATCACCTTGCCGGCGCCGAGGCGGCGGGCGAGCATCGCCGAGAGGATGTTCGCCTCCTCGGAGTTGGTCATGGCGGCGAACACGTCGACGCTGTCGATATTCTCCTCGATGAGCAGCTCCTCGTCGGCGGCGTCGCCGTGCAGCACGATCGCCTTGTCGAGCAGCTCGGAGATGCGCCGTGCCCGGCGCGCATCGCGCTCGATGAGCTTCACCTGGTTGGTGTGCTCCAGCGTCCGGGCGAGGCGGAAGCCGATGTTGCCGCCGCCGGCGATGACCACGCGCCGCACCGCCCCGTCGCCGCGGCGCATCTCGCTGATGACGCGGCTGATGTCGTCGCGCGCAGCGAGGAAGAACACCTCGTCGCCCTCGGCGATCACCGTGTCGCCCTCGGGCACGACGCTGCGCCCGGCGCGGTAGATGGCCACCACGCGCACCTCCATCCTCGGCAGGTGCTCGGGGAGCTCCCGCAGGCGGTGGCCGACCAGCGGTCCGCCCTGCCGCGCGCGCACCGCCACGAGGCGCACCTTGCCGTCGGCGAAGTCGAGCACCTGCAGCGTCCCCGGGTGCTGGATGAGCCGCTCGACGTACTCGGTGACGAGGCGCTCGGGGCTGATGAAGACGTCCACCGAGAGCGCGTCGACGCCGAACAGCTCGGCGCGCTCGGTGTACTCGGCGGCACGGATGCGCGCGATCTTGGTCGGCGTGCGAAACAGCACGAACGCCACCTCGCACGCCATCATGTTGACCTCGTCGCTCGAGGTGAGGGCCACCATGACGTCGGCCTCGCCGGCGCCGGCCGCCTCGAGCACCGTCGGGTGCGCGGCGTTGCCGACCACGGTGCGCACCTCGAGCCGTTCCTGCAGGTCGCGCAGCGCATCCTCGTTGACGTCGACCACGGTGACCTCGTTCGCCTCCTCGCGCGAGAGGTGCGATGCTGCGGTGCGCCCGACCTGGCCGGCGCCGAGTATGAGGATTTTCATAGGGCCTTCATGCGCTACAGCGGTTCGAGATTCGCGTACTGCACCATCAGCCACTTGGTGCCCTGGCGCTCGAAGCTCACCTGCACGCGCGCGTGCGCACCGTTGCCCTCGACGCTGAGGATCACGCCCTCGCCGAACTTGCCGTGGCGCACGCGCCCGCCGAGCCGCATGCCGGGCGCCGCCGGCTCCTCGGGCCGGAAGCGCCCGACGGCGAGCGGCCGCGACACCTGGACGCGCGGGCGCACCTCCTCGATGAGCTCCTCGGGAATCTCGCGCACGAAGCGCGACACCTGCCCGTAGCTGTCGACCCCGTGCAGGCGGCGCTGCTCGGCGTAGCTCAAGTAGAGCGTCTTCATGGCGCGCGTCATGCCGACGTAGCAGAGCCGGCGCTCCTCCTCGAGCCCCTCGAGGCCGACGGTCGAGCGCTGGTGCGGAAACAGGCCCTCCTCCATGCCGGCAAGGAATACCACCGGGAACTCGAGCCCCTTCGCCATGTGCAGCGTCATCATCTGCACGCAGTCTTCCCACTCGTCCGCCTGGCCCTCGCCGGATTCGAGCGCCGCGTGCGCGAGGAACGCCTCGAGCGGCGGCAGCTCGGCGCCCTCGGGCGCGAAGCCGCGCGCGGCGCTCACCAGCTCGTCCAGGTTCTCGACCCGTGCCTCGCCGCGCTCCGCCTTGTCGCGCTGGTAGTGAGCGATGAGGCCCGAGCCCCTGAGCACTGCGTCGACCTGCTCGTGGAGCGCGAGCCCCGCGGTCTCGCGCGCCAGGCGCTCGATGAGCGCGACAAATCCCGCGAGCGCCGCCACGGCGCGCCCGCCGAGCTCGGCGCCCCCTGGCGCGCCGAGCGGCGCCGCGGCCGCCTCCCACAGTGCCACGCCCGAGTCCCGCGCGCGCGCGCGCAGCGCCTCGAGGCTCCTGGCGCCGAGGCCCCGCGGTGGCAGGTTCACCACGCGCTCGAAGGAGGCGTCGTCGCGGCGGTTGCTGATCAGCCGCAGGTACGCGAGCGCGTCCTTGATCTCGGCGCGCTCGAAGAAGCGCAGGCCCCCGTACACCTTGTAGGGAATGCGCGCCGACAGGAACGCCTCCTCGAAGACGCGCGACTGGGCATTGGAGCGGTACAGGATCGCGATGTGGCGGCGCTGCGCCCCGTGGGTGACGTGCTCGCGGATGCGGTGGGTGACGAATTCCGCCTCGTCGCGCTCGTTGAAGGCGCTGTAGAGGTGGATCGGATCGCCGCGCGCGCCGCTGGTCCAGAGCTTCTTGCCGAGGCGGCTCGCGTTGTGGCCGATCAGGCCGTTGGCGGCGTCGAGGATCGTGCCGGTCGAGCGGTAGTTCTGCTCGAGCTTGAAGAGCTGCGCGTGGGGGTAGTCGCGCATGAACAGCTGCAGGTTCTCGGCGCGTGCACCACGAAACGTGTACACGTTCTGATCGTCATCGCCCACCACGAACGGCGCGCCGCCCTCGCCCCCCGTCAGCAGCTTGATCCACGCGTACTGGATGTCGTTGGTGTCCTGGAACTCGTCGACCAGCACGTGGCGGAAGCGCCGCCGGTACGCGGCCAGCAGCTGCGGGTGGTCGCGCCACAGCTCGAAGGCCCGCAGCAGCAGCTCGGCGAAGTCCACCATGCCGGTGCGCGCGCACGCCTCTTCGTAGGCGGCGTACAGGCCGATCAGCTCGCGGCGCGCCGGATCGCCGCCGTCGGCGAGCCGCGCCGGCCGCCGGCCGGCGTCCTTGTTGGAATTGATGAACCACTGCACCTCGCGCGGCACCCAGCGGGTCTCGTCGAGCTCCCGGGCGCGGATCACCTTGCGGATGAGGCGCTGCTGGTCCTCGGAGTCCATGATCTGGAAGCCCTGCGGCAGCTGCGCCTCGCGCCAGTGGATGCGCAGCAGCCGATGCGCGATGCCGTGAAAGGTGCCGATCCAGAGCGTCGCCGCGGGGACGCCCAGCAGCCGCTCGACGCGCGCGCGCATCTCGCCGGCCGCCTTGTTGGTGAAGGTGACGGCGAGAATGCCCTGTGGGGATGCGCCCTCGGCCTCGATCACCCAGGCGATGCGGTGCGTGAGCACGCGCGTCTTGCCGCTGCCGGCGCCGGCCAGCACCAGCACCGGGCCGACCGGGGCGGTGACCGCGGCGCGCTGCGCGTCGTTCAGGGGAGCGAGGATCGGGGTGAGATCCATAGGGCGCGCATTCTACGGGAAAAAGACGCGCGCTCAGCCGTCGGCGGCGAGGCTCTCCTCCGCGAAGCGCACCAGCGCCACGGCGAAGCTCAGCAGCACCGGCCCGAGGATCAGGCCGAGGATGCCGAAGGCCGCCACCCCGCCGATCGCGCCGACGAAGATGGCGAGCGTCGACACCTCGGCGTGCTTGGAGGTGAGGAGCGGGCGCAGCACGTTCTCGGCCACCCACATGCCGACCGTCCACAGCGCGATGAACAGCGCCGCCCCCCAGCGTCCGGCGAAGCCGAGGTAGAGCGCCGCCGGAATCAGCACGATCGCCGAGCCCGAGGGCAGGAAGGCGGCGATGACGCCGAGCACGCCGAACACGAGCGGCGAGGGCAGGCCCACGATCGCGAAGCCGACGCCGACGATGAAACCCTGGATGAGCGCGGTCGACACCGAGCCGAAGACCACCGCGCGCGTGACGTCGACGAGGTACTTGAGGAGCCGCGTGCGCGGCTCGCGCGCCATCGGGATCAGCCGCTCGAAGGCCGCAAACATCGCGTGGCCGTCCTTGAGGAAGAAGAACAGCATGAAGAGCATCATGAAGAAGCCGACCAGGGTACCGAACACGCCGAGCGCCAGGTCACCTCCCATGGTCGCGGCCGACTTGAGCAGCCCCTGCACGCCGTCGCTGACCCAGCCCTGGATCTGCTCGGCGCTGACGGCGGCGTTGTCGCGCGCCCAGGTCACCGGAGCGCCGATGAGCGGCAGCGTCGAGAGGCGCTCGAGCAGCTCGGTCCAGGAGAGGAGCGAGCGGCCCTCGAGATAGGCGATGAGATGCGCCACCTGCGCGGCGAAGGCGACGCCGAGCATCGCGAGCGGCGCCAGCACCAGGAACGGCGCGAGCCCGGTGAGGGTGCCGGCCGCGAGCGAGCGCCGGCCCTTGAGCCGTGCGCTCAGCCACTCGTGCAGCGGATGGAGAAGGAAGGCGAGCACCGCCGCCCAGCCGAGCTCGGTGCGCAGCGGCGCGAGGATGCGGTACAGCGCGTAGCCGAGCGCCGCCACGGCGACCACCAGGAAGCAGCGGCGGTAGAACTGCGACTGCATGTGGACCTCGTTGCGCCACCGGGCGCGGGGCAAGCCTAGCCGGAAGCGGCGCGCGGCGCGATGACCGCGCTGCGGAAGGTCCTGGCGATGAGCTCCCCGGGCCCCCGCGCGCGGCTGGCTCCCTCACCAGCGGTTGCGCAGCTCGCGCAGGCGTACGAACACCGTGCGCGCATCCGGCTGCCCGCCGAGGTCCGGGAATTTCTCCCTGAGGCGCGCGATCACCAGCGGGTTCTGCAGCCGGAAGAAGGTGTTGATGCGCTTCTCCTCGCCGAGCGTGGTGACGGTGGCGGCGGCGGGGTCGGTGCCGCGCTCCCTCTCGAGCAGCGCGGCGGCGTCCCTGTTGGCCGGCTCGCGGTCGAGCGTGAACTCGAGGTTGCGCGCCAGATACTCGTGGCCCGGGAACACGCGCGTCGCGTCCGCGAGGCGTGCGAGCTGCGTGACGAAGGTGTCATAGAGCGCTTCGGGATTGCCGCCGTTGTAGCAGTTGCCGGCGCCCGCGTTGAAGAGCGTGTCGCCGCAGTAGAGCGCGGGCTCGGCGGTGTGGGACAGCAGGCACACGTGGCTCATGGTGTGCCCGGGAGTGTCGAGGCATTCGAGCTCGACCGTGCGCCCCACGCGGATCAGGTCGCCGCGTGCCAGGCCACGGTCGACGCCGCCGATGCGCGCGGCCGCGCCCGCGTGCGCCAGGATCTTCGCGCCGGTCGCGGCCTTGAGCCCCGCGTTCCCGCCGGTGTGGTCGCTGTGCTCGTGGGTGTTGACGATCTGGGTGATTTCCCAGCCGCGGCGCTGCGCCGCATCGAGGCACATGCGCCACTCGAGCGGATCGACCGCGAGCGCCTCCCCGGTCTCGGGACAGGCGATGAGGTAGTGAAAATTGCGTAACGAGTTACCCGACCAGATGCGTTCCGTGAGCATGCGCGGCCCTCAGCGCCCGAAGGTTTCTGTCGCCTCCCCGCAACGTACCGCGAAGGCTGTCCGCGCGCCATAATGGCTGCATGGCGCACACGTTTCTGTTCGAGCCGGCGGTATGGATCGCGACAGGGACGTTCTGGCGCGGCGACGGCGAGGCGCTCGAGGCGGTGGGCCGCACCGAGATCGCGCACCGCGACCAGTGCTGGCTGCTGTCGGGCAAGCTCAAGGTCCTCGGCGCCCCGCCGGTCGAATTCGTACACGCCTACCTGATCGAGCCCCCGGCGAGCGCCGGCAGCGCCATGAAGTGGACCTTCGAGACCGAGACCTTCGGCAAGCTCTCGGGCACCTACGCGGTCATCGACCGCTCGATCCTCTCGGTGTACGGCTGCGAGACCTCGGGCTTCCACGGCAGCGAGCACCTGGGGCAGATCGACGCGGACCACTACGCGACCGTGGGCGTGCTGCTGCAGAAGGACAAGATCGTCTACTCCTGGGCGATGCGCCTCACGCGCGAGACCTGAGGCCCCGGACCTCCCGGGGAGGTGCGCGCTGCTGCTCGGGGTCTGCCAGCGGCGGCACACGCGCCCGGGCGGCGCGCGGCCCTTAAGCGGCGCTGCGGCGCTCAGCCCGGCGTGGCGCGCAATCCGGGCAGGTAGTGATCCGCGAGCAGCGCCGCGAACAGCCACATGAGGTAGTTGACCGAGAAGCGGAACACGCGCATCGGCAGCTCCTCGCGGGCGCTGATCTTGAGCGCCAGCGCGTAGTAGAGGAAGCCGGCGTTGAGGACCAGCGCCGCGGCGAGGTACACCGGCCCGCTCAGGCGCGTCAGGTACGGCAGCAGCGTCACGACGGTGAGCAGCACCGTGTAGAGCAGCACCTGCAGCCGTGTGAACTCCACCCCGTGGGTCACCGGCAGCATCGGAATGCCGGCGCGCGCGTACTCGTCGCGGCGCGCGATCGCGAGCGCCCAGAAGTGCGGCGGCGTCCACACGAAGATGATGAGGGCGAGGAGCAGCGCATTCGGGTCGACGCTGTTTGTGACCGCCGCCCAGCCGAGCACCGGCGGCGCGGCGCCCGCGGCGCCGCCGATCACGATGTTCTGCGAAGTGGCGCGCTTCAGCCACAGGGTGTAGATCACCGCATAGCCGATCAGGGAGCAGAAGGTGAGCGCCGCGGTGAGCAGATTCACCAGGAAGGCGAGCACCGTCATGGCAGCCACCCCGAGCACCGCGGCGAAGGTGATCGCGGCGCGCTCGGTGAGCGCGCCGGCCGGCAGCGGGCGGGCGCGGGTGCGCGCCATCTGCTCGTCGATGCGCCGGTCGAGCACGTGGTTGATGGTGGCGGCACAGGCGGCCGCGAGCGCGACCCCCAGGTTACCGAACACCAGCGGCCCGAGCGGCGGCACGCCGGGGCAGGCGAGCAGCGCTCCGACCAGCGCGGTGAAGGTGATGAGCGCGACGACCTTCGGCTTCGTCAGCTCCAGGTAGCGCCGCCAGCGGGGCGTCTCCCTGGCCGCAACATCCGGAATGGTCGCCACCTGCGCTCTCGCGGCTCGTAAGGGGGGGTCGCAGCCTAGCGTGCGCTCGAGGTTCTCACCAGCGCGAGCACCGCGAGCAGCAGCAGCGCGGCCCCGGCCGTGTGCGCCGTGGCGAGCCACAGCGGGAAGCCCCGCACCACCATCGCGACGCCGATGAGGAGCTGCAGGGTGAGCGCGCCGAGCACCGCCCAGGCACGCATGCGGGCGTGCGTCAGGCCGCGCTGGCGCAGCGTGTAGACCGCGGCCAGGGTCAGCGCCGCCGCGGCGAGCAGCGCGCCGAGGCGATGGGTGAGATGGATGGCGACGCGCGCCGGCGTGCCGAGCAGTCCCCCCTCGTAGTCGACGTTCGCCGCGTGCCACAGCACGAAGGCGTCGCGAAAGTCGCGGTGCGGCCACCAGCTGCCCTGGCAGGTGGGGAAGTCGGGACAGGCGATGGCGGCATAGTTGCTGCTGGTCCAGCCGCCGAGCGCGATCTGCAGCGCGAGCGCCGCGAGTCCGAACAGCGCGATGGTGTGCGCGCTCGCGATGTAGGCCGCGCCGCCGCGCAGCGAGCGGCCCGCGCCCCCGAGCGAGGCGACGCCCCAGGAGCTCATCGGCAGCGACAGCGCGAGCCACCACAGCATCCCGAGCGTCGTCATACCGAGGAGCAGATGCAGCGTTACGATGAGTGGCTGCAGTTGCCTGGTGACGGTGAGCATGCCGAGCAGCGCCTGCACGATCACGGCCGCGAGCAGCGCGAGCGGCAAGGCGAGGCTCACCGGGCGCTGCCGGCGCGCACTCAGCGCGAGCACCGCGATCGCGGCGATGAGGAGCGCGAGCGTGCCGGCGGCGTAACGGTGGGTCATCTCGCGCCACGCCTTGCCGGCATCGGCAGGAGCGGCGTCGGGCGCAGCGTGCTCGCTCCCCGCGAGCGCGCTGCCCGGAGTCAGGTGGCCGTAGCAGCCCGGCCAGTCGGGGCAGCCGAGACCTGCGGCCGTGAGGCGCACGTAGGCCCCGAGCACCACCACCACGAAGGCGAGCAGCACCCCGGCCAGGGCGAGGCGGCGCATCCAGCGGGTAAGGGAGTCGGAAGGCATTAACCGATGTGAGAGAGCCGCAGGAGCTTCCGCAGGTCCTCGAGCAGGCCGTGCGGATCACTCCTCGCATCGTAGCTCATCATGAGGTTGCCGAGCGGGTCGACCACGTAGAGCGAGTGCGCGCGGCCGGCCGCGGGAAACGCCGCGAGCAGCGCCGCGGCCGCCGGGCCGCTGGCATCGAGCACGGCGAGGCCCGCCTCGGCCGGCACGCCGATCCCGGCCGGGCAGCACTGGCCGGTAGCCAGCCACACGCGCTCGACCCGGGTCATGTCGTTGTTGAGCGCGAGGCGGGTCTGGCGCATCACGAGCAGCGCGTGCCGGCAGTCCTCGTCGCACGCGCCGTCGCCCACGTAGACCAGCGTCCAGTCGCCGCGGAACGAGGTGAATGGTTGCGGCGCGTCCGGCGGCACGCGCGGCAGAGCCGGCTGCGGCAGCGGGCGGGGCGGGATGATGAGGCTTCCGTGGTTGACGCGGCCCGCGGGACGCCAGGCGGTGCCGTAGTAGGTGTAGAACGCGAGCGCGAGCGGCAGCAGGAACAGGGCGGCGAGCGCCGCCACGGTGCGCAGATTGCGGGCGCGCCCGCTCGGCGGCCCGGTCACGGGCTGCGGCCGTTCATTGCGGAGCGCGCGCCGCACGCCGCACGCTCGAGACCCCCCACACGGCCACGGCGAGCGCCGCGAAACACCACCACTGGATCGCGTACGAGAGGTGGCGCAGCGGCGCGATGCCGGGCGGCTGCCAGTCGCGCAGGTAGCCGTCCGGCGCGCCCGGATCGAGCAGCAGGATGCGCGCCGGAAGCGGCGCACCGAGCGCCTGAGCGAGCTCCGCGGCGCGCGGGAAGCTCGTGACCTTCGGCCACGGATCCGCAGCGTCCGGCGGCGCGCGCCCGCTCGCGAGCCCGGCACGCGGCAGCTCCGCGACCCGGCCGCTCAGGCTGACGGGCGCAGCCTCGGTCAGCGTGACGTCCGGCAGCCGGCTGCGCGCACCGGTGAAGGGCACCCAGCCGCGATCCACCAGCAGCACGCCGCCACCGGAGCGCGTGAGCGGCGTCAGCACCTCGTAGCCCGGCCGGC
The DNA here is from genome assembly GCA_035631515.1 of Steroidobacteraceae bacterium. Taxonomy (GTDB): domain Bacteria; phylum Pseudomonadota; class Gammaproteobacteria; order Steroidobacterales; family Steroidobacteraceae; genus 13-2-20CM-66-19. Next base: position 16,066 of record DASQIP010000043.1, on the reverse strand, counting down.
CGCGGTGGCTCAGGTTGTCGAGCAGAAACTGGTGTTGGCCATCGAGACGCCCGCTGACGCTGACACGCTGATAGAGCGTCACCGCATCGAGCGCCCGCGCGCCGAGCGGCTGCACCGCATCCGCCCCGCGCGCGAAGCGCGCCCAGGCCGCATCGCTCTCCAGCCAGCGGTGCCACTGCCAGAACCCGAGGGGCACGAACAGCGCGCACAGCATGCCGGCGAGCAGTGTCATGCCGGGCGCGGGCGCGAATCGAGCGGACCTCAAGCGCGTGCGCCCGAAGGCATCCGGCGGCGCGCCGCCGCGATACACTGCGCGGCGACATGGACCCGCTCGTTGGACTCCTCATCGTGTGCCTGCTGGCGGCAATCGTGCTGAGCCTCGGCGCCGGCCTGTTTCATCTCGCGCGTGGCCGCGACGACGAGGACTCGAGGAAGCTGGCGCGCGCGCTCACCTGGCGTATCGGGATCTCGCTCGGGCTGTTCGTGCTGCTCATGATCGCCTGGTATTTCGGGCTGATCGCGCCGCACGGACTGATGCCGGTGGCCCGGCATCCATAGCCGCGGGCGCAGGCTTACAGCCAATACACGAAGATAAAGAGGCCGAGCCACACCACGTCGACGAAGTGCCAGTACCAGGCGACCGCCTCGAAGGCGAAGTGGCGCTTCGGGGTGAAGTGTCCGCGCATCACCCGCAGCCAGATGACCGTCAGCATGATCGCGCCGATCGTGACGTGCAGGCCGTGGAAACCGGTGAGCATGAAGAACGTCGAGCCGTAGATCCCGGTCGAGAGCCGCAGGCCCATGTTGGCGTAGGCCTCGCCGTACTCGTGCGCCTGGAAGCCGACGAAGGTAAAGCCGAGCAGGAAGGTGAGCGCCAGCCAGATCGCGAGCGGTGTGCGTTTGCCGGCGCGCAGCGCGTGGTGCGCCATGGTGACGGTGAAGCCGCTGGTCAGCAGGATCGCGGTGTTGAGCGCCGGGATGCCGAGCGGGTTCATTACGTTGAAGCTCGAGTCGGCGCGACCGCCGACGTGGCCCGGCCCGTTGGTGGGCCAGGAGGGCTCGAAGTGCGGCCACAGGAGGTAGTTGGTGAATACCTTGACGCCCTCGCCGCCGAGCCACGGCACCGCCAGCACCCGCGCGTAGAACAGCGCCCCGAAGAAGGCACCGAAGAACATGACCTCGGAGAAGATGAACCACATCATTCCCATGCGGAACGAGCGGTCGACCTGAAGATTGTAGATGCCGTGCTGGTTCTCGCCGATGACCGTGTTGAACCAGAAGAAGAACAGGCTCCCGAGCAGCAGCGCGCCGGGGATGAACACCCATGCCCCGGCCCAGTCGTTGAGGTAGCTGACCGCCCCCGCCATCACGGTGAACAGCGACACCGAGGCGTAGATCGGCCACGGGCTGTGGTGCGGGATGTAGTACTGGCTGGAATCGCGGGCGTGTGCGTCGGTCATTGCGTTGGCTTTCTCGAAGGCTCGGTTAGCGCCGCGTCACCCTTGAGGACTCGTCGTAGAAGGTGTAGGCGAGCGTGATCACGTCGATGTGAGTCGGCAGCGCCGGGTCGACGATGAATCGCACCGGCATGTCGCGGCCCTCGTTGAGCGCGAAGTGCTGCGGCGAGAAGCAGAAGCACTCGGTCTTGTGGAAGTAAGCCGCCACCTCCGACGGGGAGATGTTGGGTACCGCCTGCGCGGTCGAGTCGTGGCCGGTGAGATTGTGGGCGTAGAACTCCGCCGTATAGAGCTCGCCCGGGTGCACCTCGATGCGGCGCACCTCGGGGCGGAAGTCCCAGCTGCCGGCGCTCGCCACGTCGGCGAGGAACTCGACCGTCACCGTGCGTTGCAGGTCCGGGTGCTGAATGGCGGCGGAGCGCTCCAGCAGCTTCGCCTGGTCGCCGTAGCCGGTGACCGCACAGAGCGTGCGGTAGAGCGGCACCAGCGCGAAGCCGAAGCCGAAGGCGCCGAGCGCGATCGCGCCGAGCTTCCACGTCAGGCTGCGGTTGTCGCGCTCGCGGCCGCTCATCTCGTGCCCCGCACCAGGATGAGCGCGATGAAGCCGAAGTAGAACGCCGCGGCGATCACCGCGAACAGGATCGCCGTGCGCCGCACGCGGCGGCGCCGCTCGGCCTCATCGGCAGGGCCGTGCGCGATGCTGCCGGGCGCGCCGCTGCGCGTCGCCATCAGTGTGCCGCTCCGCGGGCGATGACCGCATCCGACGGCGGCGTGGTCCAGGAGTGGTACGGCGGCGGCGAGGGCAGCTCCCACTCGAGCCCGTGTGCGCCCTCCCAGGCGCGGTTACCGACCGGCTTACCGGCGCGGATGCATTTGATGACGATGTACGGCAGCAGGAACTGCGCCAGGCCGAAGCCGAAGCCGCCGATCGAGGACACCATGTTCCAGTCGGTGAACTGCACGGCGTAGTCGGGGATGCGGCGCGGCATGCCCGCGAGTCCGAGGAAGTGCTGCGGGAAGAACAGGACGTTCACGAAGATGGTCGACAGCCAGAAGTGCCAGGTGGCGAGCCGGATGTCGTACATCCTGCCGGTCCACTTCGGCAGCCAGTAGTACACCCCGCCCATCATGCCGAAGATCGCCCCGGGCACCAGCACGTAGTGGAAATGCGCCACCACGAAATACGTGTCCTGGTACTGGTAGTCCGCCGGCACCATGGCGAGCATGAGCCCCGAGAAGCCGCCGATCGTGAACAGGAACAGGAACGCCAGCGCAAACAGCATCGGCGGCTCGAAGGACAGCGATCCGCGCCACATGGTGGCGGTCCAGTTGAACACCTTCACTCCCGTCGGCACCGCGATGAGCATGGTCGAGAGCATGAAGAACAGCTGCGCCGCGAGCGGCATGCCCACGGTGAACATGTGGTGCGCCCACACGATGAACGACAGGAAGGCGATGGACGCCACCGCGTACACCATGGTCTCGTAGCCGAACAGCGGCTTCCTCGAGAAGGTCGGGATGATCTCCGAGACGATGCCGAACGCCGGCAGGATCAGGATGTAGACCTCCGGGTGACCGAAGAACCAGAAGATATGCTGGAACATCACCGGGTCGCCGCCGCCGGCGGCGGTGAAGAAGGTGGTGCCGAAGAAGTGGTCGGTGAGCAGCATGGTCACCGCCCCCGCGAGCACCGGCATCACCGCGATCAGCAGGTAGGCGGTAATCAGCCAGGTCCACACGAACAGCGGCATCCGCAGCAGCGTGATCCCCGGCGCGCGCATGTTCATGATGGTGACCACCACGTTGATGGCGCCGAGGATCGAGGAGGCGCCCATCAGGTGCACCGCGAAGATCAGCATCGGGAAGGAGGCCCCGGTCTGCAGCACCAGCGGCGGATACATGGTCCAGCCGCCGGCCAGCGCGCCGCCCGGCACGAACAGCGACGAGATCAGCAGCGTGAACGCGAACGGCAGGATCCAGAAGCTGAAGTTGTTGAGGCGCGGCAGCGCCATGTCGGGCGCCCCGACCTGCATCGGGATCATCCAGTTCGCGAGTCCGGTCCAGCCGGGCATCACCGCGCCGAAGATCATGATCAGCGCGTGCATGGTGGTCATGGAGTTGAAGAACTGCGGGTCGACGAACTGCAGGCCCGGCTTGAAGAGCTCGAGCCGGATCACCATGGCCATCGCGCCGCCGACGAAGAACATCGTGCAGGCGAACACCAGGTACATCGTGCCGATGTCCTTGTGGTTGGTCGCGTAGACCCAGCGCCGCCAGCCGTGCGGCTTGTGGTCGTGATCGTCGTGGGTGGCGGCGTGGGCGTGCTGCTCGGCCATGTCGGAAGTTCCTTCGGGGTGAATGTCAGCCGGCGGCGGCATTGGTGGCCGGGAGGCTCGCGGGTGCCTGGGTAGCGGGAGCGGCGGCCGCCGGGGCGCTGGCGGGTGTGCCGCCGGGGAGCGCGGGCGCGGCCGCCTGCTTCTGCTCCGCCGCCGTGTTCTTCAGCCAGGCGTCGAAGTCCGCCCGGGAGCGCACGTCGACGACGATCGGCATGAAGCCGTGATCGCGGCCGCAGAGCTCGGCGCAGTTGCCGCGCAGCATTCCGGTCCAGCCGTCGTCGATCTTGAACCAGGCCTCGTTGACGAAGCCCGGGATCGCATCCTTCTTCACGCCGAGATCCTTCACCCACCAGGAATGAATGACGTCCGCGCCGGTGATGAGGAGCCGTACCTTGACGCCGTTCGGCACCACCAGCGGATGGTCGACGTTGAGCAGGTAGTGAGGCACGGTCGTCGGGTCTATCCCGGAGCCGAGCTCGCGCGCCGCATCGCTCGCGCGGTCGAGGTGCGAGAAATACGTGACCCCCTGATCGAGGTACTCGTACTCCCAGCCCCATTGAAAGCCGGTGACCTTGATGTTGAGTCCGGTCTTGGTCGTGTCTTCGATCTCGATCAGCGTGCGTGCCGCCGGCACCGCCATGGCGATGAGAATGATGACCGGGATGACGGTCCAGACCACCTCGACCTGGGTGTTGTGCACCATCGTCGTGTCCGCAACCGCGCCCCTGGACTTGCGGAACACGACCATCGACCAGATCATGGCGCCGAACACCACCACGCCGATGGCGACACAGATCCAGAAGATCTCCATGTGCAGCGCGTAGATCTTGCGGCTGATGTCGGTGACGCCCCGCGGCAGGTTGAGCTGCGCCCAGCCGGACTCCCCGGCCTGGGCCGGGAGCGTCAGCACCCCTGCGGCGGCCGTGAGGGCGAATCGGGCGAGCGTTGTACGGATCGTCATTCTTGTGCCTTACAGCGCGCACCCGCTCGCGGCGGGCACGGCGCGAAAAAAATCCCGGGGCGGTCCCGCAGCTCCCGTGGCCGGGGCCTCACGGCCAGGAGGGCGACTCGTTGACGCGGCCAATGAGTCGCTGCAAGCGCAGGGCAAGTCCGCGTCGCTCCTCTTCGGTCAGAAAGCTGCCCAGCTCGCATTGGCGACCGTGCGACTCTATGGTGAGCCGGCTCGGGTGCAGGCTTGCAGCGGGGCGGCGAAGTTTAACCTGCGCCCAATGCCGCGGGAACACGACCCGCTCGGTATTCATCCGCCGGCGCGATTCGACGCTGACATCCGACTCGGTCACGGTGATCGTCTGCGAGTGGAGGCGGCGCTCGAGCGAGACCTTGAGCGCCCAGGCGAGCAGCAGCATCTCGAGCCCCGCGAACGGCAGGATCGGCCAGAAGCCCCTGAGCGCGAGAAAGCCTCCCATGCCGAACGGCATCACGCAGGCGCTCGCGAAGAGGAGGCGCGCGCCGCGCACGGTGAGGGAGCAGTTCGGGCGGATCTCGATCGAAAGCGGCGCGACGTCCATGGCTTGCCGGGCGGATGGTAGCGCGTAGCCCCGGGCCTTCAAATCGAGCGGAAATTCGCCTCATTTTCGCGAGCCCGCGGCGAGTCTCGACGCCGCCTCATCGAGCGTGAGAGCGCCGGCGCCCGGGCCCGCCCAGGGCACGATCGCGAGCGGCGGCGCGCCGAGGAGGCGCGTCAGCGTCGCGAGATTCTCGCTCTCGCGCTCCATCGGCGGGCCTGCGCGGTTCGCAATCCAGCCGCCGAACGCGACGCCGTCCGCGGCGACGGCGCGCCGCGTGAGCGAGGCGTGGTTGAGGCAGCCGAGCTTCAGGGCCACGACCAGCACGGTCGGCACGCCGAGCGCGCGTGCCAGGTCCCCCATGCTCTCGCGTGCATTGATCGGGGCGAGCCAGCCCCCCGCCCCTTCGATGATCACCCGCTCGGAAATGCTCTCCAGCGCCACCAGACCAGCCCTGATCACGCCGATATCTACCTCGATCTTGGCCTCTTCTGCAGCGATATGCGGCGAAATAGCCGGTTCGAAGCAATACGGGTTCACGTGCCCGTAGGTCAGCCGCACGTTGGCCGCCGCCATCAGCGCCAGGGCGTCCGCATTGCGCAGCCCTTCGGCCGTGCGCTCGGCGCCCGAGGCGACGGGCTTCATGACCGCGACACGCTCGCCGGCCCGCACAAAGCCCCGCGCGAGGGCGCAGGCGATCACCGTCTTGCCGACGCCGGTATCGGTTCCGGTGACGAACAGGCCGCGGCCGCTGCTCATCGGCCCTGCGCCTCGCGGCGGCGAATCGCGCCCGGCGCGATGCGCACCTCGCCCGCCTGCGCGGCGGTGTGCGGCGCGCCGCTCGCGCCCCAGCTCGCGCCGTAGACGATCTCGTAGGTGGCGGGCAGCGCCTCGCGGCGGCGCAGGGCCTCGTAGGCTGCGGTCATGCGGGCGAGGCGCGCACGCCCGAGGAGCGTGCGCGGGCGGCCGGCGGTCACGTTGTGCGCGCCGATCGCCTTGAGATCGCGCATCAGCGCGAGCGTATCGGAGTAGTCGAGCTCGATACGATCCACGTCGAGCACCGGCTCGGTGAGCCCGCCGCGCGCGAGAGCGTCGCCGACGTCGTGCACGTCGAGGAAGCGATTCACGTGCGTCAGGCCGTCGGCCTCGGCCCATGCGGCCCGCAGCTCCTTCAGGGTGTCGGGGCCGAAGGTACTGAAGACGAAGAAGCCGCTCGGCCGCAGGACCCGCCGCACTTCGGCGAGCGCCTGCTCGAGCGGCTCGCACCACTGCAGCACCAGGCTCGAGAACACGAGGTCGACGCTCGAGCCCGCGAGCGGCAGCCGCAGGGCGTCCGCGTTGAGGCGCGCGAAGCGCCGCCACAGCATCTGGTTGCGGCGCGCTTCGCGCAGCATGCCGGGCGACAGGTCGAGCGCGATCACGAGCGCGCGCGGGTAGCGGCGCTTGAGCTCGCGCGTCGCGCGGCCGGTGCCGGCACCCAGGTCGAGCACCACGCGCGGCGCGAAGTCGAAAGCGCCGAGCCGCTCGAGGAGCTCGGCCGACACCCGTGCCTGCAGGCCCGCCGCGGCCTCGTAACCCGCGCTCGCCCGGTCGAACGCGGCCCGCAGCCGCCTGCGGTCGAGACGGAAGGCGTCCCCGCCCTCAGCCACGCAGGAATCCGTCGAGCGCGGCGAGGAACTGAGCACGGTTCGACACGAAGGGCACGTGGCCCGCGCCGCGCAGCTGGCGGAAGCTTGCCTGCGGCAGCGCCGCCGCGAGCGCCCGCGAGGCCGCCGCCGGCGTAATGCGGTCGTTCTGGCCGGCGATCACCAGGGTGGGCGCGCGCACCTGCGCGAGCTGCGGCCGCAGGTCCCCCTGCCGCAGCCGCTCGAGACCCCACGCGAGCGCGTCGGGTTGCGCGGCGCCGCCCCGGTCGAGTGCGCCGCGCAGCCGCTCGAGCACACGGCCGGCGGTGCGCGCCGCGAGACCGCGCACCTGCGACTTGAGGAACCCGCTCACCGCCTTCGCCGGATGCGCGCGCACCTCGCCGGCGAGCCGTTCGAGCGAGGCTTCCTTCACCCCGCAGCGCCACCCGGGACCGGCGAGAAACCGCGGCGTGGTCGCGACCAGCACCAGGCGCTCGATGCCGGCCGGCATCGCCGCCGCGAGATCGAGCGCGAACTGGCCGCCGAGCGACCAGCCGAGGAGGTAATAGCGGGTCGTGAGCGGGGCGAGCGTCTCGTGCACGCGAAAGGTCTGCGCCGCCGGGCTGAAGGCCGTGCCGTCCCAGTCGCTGCGGCCATGGCCGGGCAGGTCGATGGCGATCACCCGGAAGCGGCGCGCCAGCGCCTGCGCGAGCTCGTCCCACACCCTGAGGTTCGTCCCCCAGCCGTGCAGCAGCACCAGGTCGCGACGCCCGCGCCCGCTCACCTCGGCGTTGAGCGCGCTCATGCCGGCACGCGCGCGCGCAGCCGCTCGCAGCAGTGCCCGAGCGCCGCGGCGAGCTGATCGACCTGCGCCTCGGTGTGCGCCGCCGTGAGCGAGACGCGCAGCCGCGCCGTTCCCTTCGGTACCGTTGGCGGGCGGATGGCCGCGACCGAGAGGCCCTCTGCCTCGAGCGCGCGCTGCGCCGCGAGCACTGCCGCTTCGCTCCCCAGCACCACGGGCTGGATGGGGGTGCGCGAGACGCCGAGCGGCACCTGCGCCTCCGCCGCGCGCCGGCGGAAACGCTCGACGAGGGCCGCGAGCCGCTCCCGCCGCCAGCCCTCGGCCTGCGCCAGCTCGAGGGCCCTGGCCGCCGCCGCCGCGACCGGCTGCGGGAGCGCGGTCGTGTAGATATAGGGACGCGCCTTCTGGATGAGGTAGTCGATCAGGCCGGCCTCGCCGGCGACGAAGGCGCCGAAGGACCCGAAGGCCTTGCCGAGCGTGCCGATCAGGACCGGCACCTCGGCCGCGCTCACGCCGCACTCCTCGAGCGCGCCGCGCCCGCTCGCGCCCGCGACCCCGAGGCCGTGCGCATCGTCGACCACCAGCCAGGCGTCCGCCCGGCGCGCGAGCCGTGTGAGCGCCGCGAGCGGCGCGAGATCGCCGTCCATGCTGAAGACGCCGTCGGTGCCGATGACCGCGGTACGCGCCGGGTCTTCCTCGAGCGCGGCACCCGCCGCCGCCGCGTCGGCGTGCGCGTAGCGCCGCAGCTGCGCCCCCGCGAGCTGCGCGCCGTCGATGAGCGAGGCGTGGCTCAGGCGATCGAGGAGGATCCGCTCGCCGCGCCCGGCGAGCGCGCTCATGACGGCGAGATTGGCCATGTAGCCGGTCGAGAAGACGAGCGCGCGCTCGCGGCGCGTGAAGGCGGCGAGCTGCTCCTCGAGGCGCTCATGCTCGGTGCCGTGTCCGGTCACGAGGTGCGAGGCGGCGCTGCCGGCCCCGGCGGCCCGGGCGCACGCGCCCATCGCCGCGGCGAGCTCGGGGTGGCGGGCGAGTCCCAGGTAGTCGTTGCTGCTGAAGTCGATGAGCGTGCGGCCGGCGAGGCGCAGGCGCACGCGGCTGCCGGCGTCCGCGAAGCCCTCGACGGTGCAGCGGCGGCGCCGCAGCTGCGCAGCCTCGAGCCGCGCCAGCGCCTCAGGAAACGCGCGCGTGGTCCGCTTCATGGGCGGCGGACGCCGTGGCTGCCGCGGGGGGCGCACCGGCGGCCGCCCCGGCGCGGGCCTTCGCGGCGCTCACCTTGAGCCGCGCGAACAGCTGCCGGTCGCGCTCGACGTCGGGATTCCCGGTGGTGAGCAGCTTCTCGCCATAGAAAATGGAGTTCGCGCCGGCGAGCAGGCACAGTGCCTGCAGCTCGTCCGACATCGCCTCCCGCCCGGCGGAGAGGCGCACGCAGGCGCGCGGCATCGTGACGCGCGCGACCGCGATCGCACGCACGAAGTCGAAGGGATCGACGTCCGCCGCCCCGGCGAGCGGCGTGCCCGGCACCTTCACCAGGCGGTTGATGGGGACGCTCTCGGGATGCTGCGGCAGGTTCGCGAGCGTCTGCAGCAGCCGCGCACGGTCGGTGACCGACTCGCCCATGCCGACGATGCCGCCGCAGCACACGTTGATGCCGGCGGCGCGCACGGCGTCCAGCGTGTCGAGCCGGTCCTGGTAGGTGCGCGTGGTGATGATCTCGCCGTAGAACTCCGCCGAGGTGTCGAGATTGTGGTTGTAGTAGTCGAGCCCCGCCGCCTTGAGCTGCGCGGCCTGCTCCGGGCTCAGCATGCCGAGCGTCGCGCAGCTCTCGAGCCCGAGCGCGCGCACTTCGCGGATCATCGCGGCGACCACCTCGAGGTCACGCCCTTTGGGCGAGCGCCAGGCGGCTCCCATGCAGAAACGGGTCGCGCCGGCCGCTCGCGCGCGCGCGGCGCGCTCGCGCACCGCGGCGACCTCGAGCAGCGCCTCGCGTTTCAGACCCGTGTCGTAGCGGACGCTCTGCGGGCAGTATGCGCAGTCCTCGGGGCAGGCGCCGGTCTTGATGGAAAGGAGTGTCGCGAGCTGCACCGCGTTCGGATCGTGCCAGGCACGGTGCACGCGCTGCGCACGGAACATGAGGTCCATGAACGGCAGCGCGAACAGCGCCTCGACTTCCCCGAGCGTCCAGTCGTGGCGCAGCGCTTCGCCGGTCGCATCACTCATGAGCCGAAAATGCCCGAGGCTGCCGTGCCATGTCAACGCTATCAGGGACGCAAAGTCGACAATTCGCCGGCCGGCTAATGCCGCAACAGCTGCACCACGAACGCGAGCGCCACGGCGAGCGCCCCGAGCACCGCCACCAGCACCGCTCCTGCGGCGCAGTCCTTGACGAGGCGGATGCGCGGGTGCTCCTCGGGGTTCACCTGGTCGGCGAGCTCCTCGAGCGCGGTGTTCATGAGCTCGGCGGCCAGCACCAGCGCGGCCGCGAGCAGTACCAGCGCCCACCACACCGGGCGCGGGCGCAGCACGAGCAGCCCGACGATCACCGCCACCAGCGCCCCGGCCTGGAACTGCAGGCTGTGCTCGGCGCGCAGTGCGTGGGCGATGCCGTGGAGGGCGTAGCGCAGGCGCATGGGGAACGAGTGGTTCTTCCAGGCCAAGGCTGTCTCAGCTTCTGTAGACGTACTGCAGCAGGATGCCGGCGAACACCGCGAGTCCGACGTACTGGTTATTGAGGAACGCGCGCAGGCATCCGGCCGGATCGCGCCTGCGGATCAGCCACTGCTGCCACAGGAACAGCAGCGCCGCGGCGATCACGCCTCCCTGGAACCAGCGGCCGAAGTGCATGTCGTCGCCCGCCAGGTAGAGCGCGTAGAGGATCATCAGCTGCATCACGCCGATCAGGAGCTTGTCCATGTCGGCGAACAGGATGGCGCTCGACTTGACGCCGATGCGGATGTCGTCCTCGCGGTCGATCATGGCGTAGATCGTGTCGTACATGGCCGCCCAGATCACCGCGGCGATGTACAGCACCCAGCACACGCGCGGCAGGCTCCCGAGCTGCGCCGCGAAAGCCATCGGCACGCTCCAGCCGCCGAAGGAGATGCCGAGGTAGAGCTGCGGCATGGGAAAGACCCGCTTGACGAAGGGGTAGGAGACGGTGAGCAGCGCGCCGATGCCGGCGAGCTTCACGGTGAGCTCATCGAGCCTCGTGACCAGATAGAGCGCCGCGCCGATGAGCAGCGCGAACAGCACCAGCGCCTCTCTCGGGGTCACCAGCCGCGCGGCGAGCGGCCGGTCGCGCGTGCGCCGCACATGGGGGTCGATGTCGCGGTCCGCGAAGTCGTTGATCACGCAGCCCGCGGCCCGCATCACCACGACCCCGAGCACGAACACGATGAGAACCCTCGGCTTGGGGCGCCCCGCGCCCGCGACCCACAGCGCCCATAGCGCCGGCCACAGCAGCAGCCACGTCCCCACCGGGCGATCGAGCCGCATGAGGCGCGCGTACTGGGTGAGGCGCCGCCCGAGCCGGTACGAGAACGGGGCCACCGGGAAGGCGGGCGCCGCAGGCGGTGCCTCGGCGGTGCGCAGCGCCGGCAGCGTCGCCGTCGTCGCTGGCGTGACCGGGAGCTCGGGTGCGGCGGCTGACATGGTGCCGGCTATGTTAGCCCACGCGTCCGTAGCGCTCGCCCGGGCCGATCCAGCGTGCCGTGAGGGCGGCACACGTGTCCGGGCTCGACTCGAGCACCTGGGCCGCGGCCTGCACCCTCGGCAGCAGGTCCGCATCGCGCATCAGGTCCGCGACGCGCAGCTGCGCGAGTCCGGTCTGGCGCGTCCCGAGGAGCTCGCCCGGTCCGCGCAGCTCGAGGTCGCGCCGCGCGATCTCGAAGCCGTCGTTGGTGGCGCGGATGACCTTGAGCCGCGCGCGCGCCGGCTCGGAGAGGGGTGCGCGGTAGAGCAGCACGCAGCTGCTCGCCTCGGCGCCGCGGCCGACGCGCCCGCGCAGCTGGTGCAGCTGGGCGAGCCCCATGCGCTCGGCATTCTCGATGACCATGAGCGTGGCGTTCGGGACATCGACCCCGACCTCGATCACGGTCGTGGCGACCAGCAGCTGGATCCGGCCGGCCTTGAACGCGAGCATCGCCTGATCTTTCGGCGCGGGCGGCATGCGTCCGTGCACGAGGCCGACACGCACGCCGGGCAAGGCGTCGGCGAGCGCCGCCGCGGTCTCTTCCGCGGCCTGGGCGCGCAGCTCGTCGGACTCGTCGATCAGCGGACACACCCAGTAGACCTGCCGCCCGGCGCGGCAGGCGCCGACGATGCGTGCCACGACCTCGGCGCGCCGCTCCTCGGGCAGCACCACGGTCTGCACCGGCGTGCGCCCGGGCGGCAGCTCGTCGATCACCGAGATGTCGAGGTCGGCGTAGGCCGTCATGGCGAGCGTGCGCGGGATCGGCGTCGCGGTCATGATGAGCTGGTGCGGCACGCGGCCCGCCCCCTGGCCCTTCTCCGCGAGTCTGAGGCGCTGCTGTACGCCGAAGCGATGCTGCTCGTCGACGATGACGAGCGCCAGGCCGGCGAACTCGATCCCCTCCTGAAAGAGCGCATGCGTGCCGACCACGACGCGGATCTCGCCCGAGGCGAGACCCTCGAGCGCACTGCGGCGCGCGCGCGGGCTCTGCCCGCCCGAGAGCAGCGCCACGGGAAGCCCGAGCGGGCGGAACCACTCCTGAAAATTGCGCCAATGCTGCTCGGCGAGCAGCTCGGTGGGCGCCATGAGCGCCGCCTGCCTGGCCGCCCCCGCGGCGCGCGCGGCCGCGGCCGCCGCGATCACGGTCTTGCCACAGCCCACGTCGCCCTGCAGCAGGCGCACCATCGGCACGCCGGCGGCCAGGTCCGTCTCGACCTCGGCGAGGGCGCGCGCCTGGGCGCGCGTGAGCGCGAAGGGGAGCGCGGCGAGCAGGCGGCGTGCGAGGCCGTCGGCGTCGTCGAGGCTGAAGGCCGGCTCGCTCTTCAGTGCGCGCCGGCGCACGCGCAGCGACAGGTGGTGCGCCAGCAGCTCCTCGAAGGCGAGACGCCGCTGCGCCGGGTGGCGGCCGGCGGCGAGCACGGCGAGCTCGGCCTCGCGCGGCGGGCGATGCAGATACGCGAGCGCCCCGGCGAGGGTCGGCAGTCCCGGCGGCAGCCCCGCCTGCGGCGGAATCAGGTCGGTGAGACCCGGGCGCTCGATCTCATCGAGCGCCTGCCCGATGAGCGTGCGCAGCCGCCCCTGCGGCACGCCCTCGGTCAGCGGGTAGATGGGCGTCAGGGTCTCCTCGAGCGGCGCGGCCTCGAGCGCGAGGCGCCGGTATTCGGGGTGCACCATCTCGAGCCCGAGCGGGCCGCGGCGCACCTCGCCGAAGGCCCGCAGGCGCGTGCCGCGCCCGAGGCCCTGCTGCTGGCTGCCGGAGAAATAGAAGAAGCGCAGCGTGAGGAAACCCGAGCCGTCCGAGATGCGCGTGAGCAGCTGCCGCCGCCGGCGGTGCGCCACCTCGGTGAGCTGCACCTCGCCTTCCACGGTGGCGCGCGCCCCGGGGGTGAGCGCGCCGATGGCGGTGACCCGGGTGCGGTCCTCGTAGCGCAGCGGCAGGAGGAACAGGAGGTCCGCGACGCTCGTGACGCCGAGCCGCGCGAGGCGCACCGCGAGCGCAGCTCCGACGCCGCGCAGCGCCGTGACCGGGCGGCTGCCGGCGTCGCGCGCGGGCGCGGTATCGCCGCCGGCCTCCGCCGCAGCGCGCCTCGCCCCGGGCGGCCCCGTGCGGCCTGCCGCGGGCTTCAGCCGAGGTGCAGCACGCACTCGATCTCGATCTGCGCGCCGCGCGGCAGGCTCGCGACCCCGATGGTGGAGCGCGCGGGGTAGGGCTTGGCGAAGTAGGCCGCCATGACCTCGTTGACCCTGGCGAAGTTCGCAAGATCGGTGAGGAAAATGGTGAGCTTCACCGCGTGGCCGAGCGAGCCGCCGGCGGCCTCGGCCACGGCCTTGAGGTTGTCGAACACCCGGCGCGCCTGGACCTCGATGTCGCCGGTCACGAGCTGCATGGTGGCGGGGTCGAACGGCACCTGCCCCGAGAGGTACACCGTGTCGCCGGCACGCACGGCCTGCGAGTAGGTGCCGATCGCCTGCGGGGCGCGGTCGGTATGGATGCTGTGGCGGCTCATCGGCGCAACTCCTTGACTCCGGTCTCTGTCATGAATGATCGCGGCGCGGCGGCGCTCCCGGCCTCCTCACCCGCCGGCGTCGGCCTCGCCCTCGGGGCTCGCCTCGTCGCGGGCGCGCGCCGCGATGGAGCGCGCGACGCGGGTCACGTCCGGCATGCGGCGGATCACCCGCACCAGCCGCGCGAGCTGCCGGCGGTCGCGCACCCGCAGCTCGAAGGTCAGCACCGCCGCGTCGGCGTCCTGCTCGTCGATCGACACGTGGTCGATGTTGGTCTCGGTACTGGCGATCGCCGCGGCGACCGCCGCCAGCACGCCGGTACGGTTGACGACGTGCACGCGGATCTCGGAGGAGAACAGGCGGTCGGGGGCGCTCTGCCAGCTCACCGGCAGCCAGTTCTCCGGGTGCTTGCGGTAGTCCTCGACGTTGACGCAGTTCTCGCGGTGGATCACCACGCCGCGGCCCGTCGACAGGAAGGCGAAGATCGGGTCGTAGGGGATCGGGAAGCAGCAGCGCGCGTAGGTGACCAGCAGCCCTTCGGTGCCGGCGATCGCGAGCGGCGCCGGAGTCGCCTTGCCGTCGGCGGCCGGCGTACCGGGCAGCAGCCGCCGCGCCACCAGCGGCGCGAGGCGCTCGCCGAGCCCGATCTTCTCGTAGAGCTCGTCGAGGTCCTTGAGCCCCAGCTCGCCGAGCGCGGAGCGGCGCACCTCGGGCTTCACCTCCTCGAGCGGCAGGCCGAACTCCGCCAGCGCCTGCGCGAGGAGCTTGGAGCCGAGCGCGATGGCCTCGGCGCGCCTCAGGCCCTTGAGATAATGGCGGATGGCGCTGCGGGCCTTGGCGGTCACGACGAAGTTGACCCACGAGGGGTTGGGGCGCGCGCCCTTGGCCGTGATGATCTCGACCGTCTGGCCGTTGCGCAGCACGGTGCGCAGCGGCGTCATGCGCCGCTCGACCTTGGCCGCGACGCAGCGGTTGCCGACGTCGGTGTGCACGGCGTAGGCGAAATCGACCACGGTCGCGCCCGACGGCAGCCGCAGGATCTGGCCCTTGGGCGTGAACACGTACACCTTGTCGGGAAACAGGTCGACCTTGACGCTTTCGAGGAACTCCTCGGAGGAACCCGCTTCCTGCAGCGACACCAGGTTCGAGAGCCACTCGCGCGTGCGGTCCTGCTGCAGCGAGCCGGAGGGGTCGCCGGCCTTGTACTTCCAGTGAGCGGCGATGCCGGATTCGGCCACGCGGTGCATGTCGGCGGTGCGCAGCTGCACCTCGATCGGCACGCCGTTGGGGCCGAACAGCGTCGTGTGCAGCGACTGGTAGCCGTTCACCCGCGGGATGGCGATGTAGTCCTTGAAGCGCCCGGGCATGGGCTTGAACACCGAGTGCACCACGCCGAGCGCGCGATAGCAGGTGTCGGGCCGGTCGAGGATGATGCGGATGCCGTACACGTCGACGATCTCGTTGAGCAGCGAGCGCTTGCGGTGCATCTTCTTGTAGATGCTGTAGAGGTGCTTCTCGCGCGCCTCGACCTCCGCCTGCAGGTCGCTCTTCAGCAGCGCCGCCTGCAGCTGCTGCTCGATCTTCTTAAGGAACTCCTTCTGGTTGCCGCGCGCGCGGCGCAGGGTGCGCTCGAGCACCTGGTAGCGGCGCGGGTAGAGCGCCTTGAAGCCCAGGTCCTCGAGCTCGAGCTTCATGTTGTAGAGGCCGAGCCGCTCGGCGATCGGCGCGTAGATCTCGAGGGTCTCGCGCGCGATGGCCCGGCGCCGTGCCGGCGCCATGGCCTCGATGGTGCGCATGTTGTGGGTGCGGTCGGCGAGCTTGACGAGGATGACGCGCAGGTCGCGCACCATCGCGAGCAGCATCTTGCGGAACGACTCGGCCTGCGCCTCCTCGCGGCTCTTGAACTTGATCTGGTCGAGCTTGGTGACGCCGTCGACCAGCTCCGCGACGTCCGCGCCGAAGCGCGCCGCCAGCTGATCCTTGGGCGTCGGCGTGTCCTCGATGACGTCGTGCAGGATCGCCGCGACGATGGTGTCGGTGTCGAGGTGCAGGTCGGCGAGGATGGCGGCGGCGGCCACCGGGTGGGCGATGAAGGGCTCGCCCGAGAGGCGCTTCTGTCCCTTGTGG
>DASQIP010000042.1:0-21906 GCA_035631515.1 Steroidobacteraceae bacterium | reverse complement strand
CGCCGGGCGCAGGAACGTGCCGACCACCCCCGCAGCCGCCCGCGCAGCCTCAGCCGCCGCGCCGCAGGCCCCGCCGTCTCAGCCGCGCGGAGCCCCCGGTATGACCGGCGTCGGAGACTTCACGTCGGCGTTCTGCGCGCGCTGCCGGAGGTAATGATCCATGAGCACGATCGCGAGCATCGCCTCCGCGATCGGCGTCGCGCGCAGCCCCACGCACGGGTCGTGCCGCCCGGTGGTGACGATCTCGACCGGATTGCCGGCGACGTCGATGGTGCGCCCGGGCAGCTGGATGCTCGAGGTGGGCTTGAGCGTCAGGTGCGCGACGATGTCCTGGCCGGAGGAGATGCCGCCGAGCACGCCCCCCGCGTGGTTGCTCAGGAACCCGCCGGGGGTGAGCTCGTCGCGGTGCTCGCTGCCGCGCTGCGCGGCCGAGCGCACGCCGGCGCCGAGCTCGACCGCCTTCACCGCGTTGATACCCATGAGCGCATGCGCGATGTCCGCGTCCAGCCGGTCGAACACCGGCTCGCCGAGGCCCGGTGGCACGCCGCTCGCGACGACGGTGATGCGCGCCCCGACCGAGTCGCCGGCTTCGCGCGTCTTCCAGATGAGCTCCTCGAGCTCCGCCACCCGCTTCGGGTCGGGACAGAAGAACGGATTCTGATACGCGAAGGCCGGGTCGACCGCTTCGAGCGTCAGCGGGCCGACCTGGCTCAGGTAACCGTAGATGTGCACGCCGAGCCGCGTCGCGAGATAGCGCCGCGCAATGGCGCCCGCCGCGGTGCGCATCACGGTCTCGCGCGCGCTGGCGCGCCCGCCGCCGCGGTAGTCGCGCACGCCGTATTTCTGGCTGTAGGTGTAGTCGGCGTGCCCCGGGCGGAAGCGGTCCTTGATCCGCTCGTAGTCGCGCGAGCGGGCGTCGGTGTTCTCGATCAGGAGGCCGATCGGCGTGCCGGTGGTGCGTCCCTCGAAGACCCCGGAGAGGATGCGCACCTGGTCGGCCTCGCGGCGCTGGCTGACGAAGTGCGAAGTGCCGGTGCGGCGCCGGTCGACGTCCTGCTGCAGGTCGGCCTCGCTCAACTCGAGCCCCGGCGGGCAGCCGTCGACGATGCACCCGAGCGCCGGCCCGTGGCTTTCGCCGAAGGTGGTGACGATGAAGAGTCTGCCGATACTGTTGCCGGACATGGCGCTAGTGTGCCATCAGTTGCTCGCGCGTCAGGAGGAACACCCCGCCGCCGCCGCGCGCGAACTCGAGCCACAGGAACGGCAGCCGCGGGTAGGCGCGCCGCACCGCGCCCTCGGTGTTGCCGACCTCGACGATGAGGAGCCCGCGGCGGCGCAGGTGAGCGCGCGCCTCGCGCAGAATGACGGCCACCGAGTCGAGTCCGTGCGCGCCGGCCGCGAGCGCGACGCGCGGCTCGTGCCGGTATTCCGGCGGCAGTCGTTTGAGCTCACGGGCCCCTACGTAAGGCGGATTGGCGACGATGATATCGTAGGCGGCACCGCGGAGCGCGCTGAAGTGGTCGGAACGCCTCACGCGCACGCGCCGCGCGAGGCGATGGCGGCGCACGTTGGCGCGCGCGACCTCGAGTGCCGCAGCCGAGATGTCCACGGCGTCGACGCGCACCCGCGGCAGCGCCCTGGCGCAGGCGATGGCGATGCAGCCCGAGCCGGTGCCGAGGTCGAGGACGCGCCTTACGCGCCGCGGGTCGGCCCACGGCGCAAAGCCCCGCTCGATGAGCTCCGCGAGCGGCGAGCGCGGCACGAGCACCCGCGCATCGACCGCGAACTTAAGGCCCGCGAACCAGGCGACGCCGGTGAGGTAGGGTGCGGGGACGCGCTCGGCGATGCGCCGCCCGATGAGCTCGGCGGC
Organism: Steroidobacteraceae bacterium; assembly: GCA_035631515.1. GTDB lineage: Bacteria > Pseudomonadota > Gammaproteobacteria > Steroidobacterales > Steroidobacteraceae > 13-2-20CM-66-19. Next base: position 20,036 of record DASQIP010000042.1, on the reverse strand, counting down.
GCGCGCCGCGCCGGCCGCGCCCACCCGGCGCCGGTAGAGCGCCGCGCCGCCCCACTGCGCGAGGCCGAGCGCGTGCAGTGTAAGGCTCGCAGCCTCATCCCAGGCATTGTCGGTGCCGTGCCCGAAGCAGACGCGCGCGCGCTCGAGCCGCCGCGCGCCGCGCGCGATGAGGCGCTGTACGGTGAGAGGTGCAATCCCCCCGGCGCGCCGTCCGGGCTCAGCTGCCCCTGTCATCCGCGTCCCGAACACTGGTGTGAAATAATTCGCCCATGGGCATCGTGAGCATCGTGCAAACGCGCTGGCGCTGGCTCCTGGTGCTCGCCGCCGCGGGCGCGGCGCTCCTCGGCTTCGGCCTGGCGCGGCAACTTGACAGGGATTCTCCGGCGCTGGCAAGCGGCACGTGGCTGCCGCTTCCGAAGGCCATCGCCGACTTTGCCCTGATCGCCGCCAGCGGGCGCCCCTACACGCGCGCGGATCTCATGAGCGCGCCGACCCTGGTCTACTTCGGCTTCACGCGCTGCCCGGACGTCTGCCCGACGACCCTGGCGAAGCTCGCGCAGGCGCGCCGCCTCACCGGCCTCGCGACGCTGCGCGTGCTGTTCGTCAGCATCGACCCCGGACGCGACACGCCGGCCGCGGCCGGTCTCTATGCGCACGCCTTCGACCCGTCCTTCGAGGGTGTCACGGGCACGCCGCCGCAGATCCGCGCCGTCGCCAGGAACTTCGCGGTGGCCGTCAACCGCGTCGAGCTGCCGGGCGGCGATTACACGATGGATCATTCCGCCGTGATCTTCCTGGTCGATGGGGCCGGAATCGTCGCGATCTTCACGCCCCCAATCGAAGTGGCCGCGCTGGCGGCGGACCTGCGCCGCGCCGCGCCCTACCTCGCGCCGCCGCCGCGGGAGCCTCGCCCCACATGAGTGCCGGCGACGACACGGGGTCGCGCCTCTTCGTCGGCCTGCAGTACCTGCTGCCGCAGCACCTGCTGTCGGGCGCGGTGCACTGGCTCTCGCGGCTCGAGCTTTCCTGGGTGAAGAACGCGCTCATCGACAATTTCGTCGTCAACTATCGCCCCGACATGAGCGAGGCCGAGGAACCGGAGCCGCGCCGCTACGCGAGCTTCAATGCGTTCTTCACGCGCGCGCTGCGCCCGGGCGCGCGCCCCGTGGACCCGGCGCCCTCCGCGCTGGTCTCGCCCGTCGACGGCACGGTGAGTCAGATCGGGCGGATCGAGGGCTCGACGCTGGTGCAGGCGAAGGGGCTCAGCTACACGCTCGAGTCGCTGCTCGATGAGGCGGCTCCCGCCTGGGCGGCGGCGTTCCGCGGCGGCGCGTTCGCGACGCTCTATCTCGCCCCGCATAACTACCATCGCATCCACATGCCGCTCGCCGGCGTGCTCGCGGCCGCCTGGTACGTGCCGGGCCAGCTCTTCAGTGTGAACGCGACCACGGCCAGCCAGGTGCCCGGGCTCTTCGCCCGCAACGAGCGGGTGGTGTGCGTGTTCGCCGACGGGCCGCTGTCCTTCGCGCTGGTGCTGGTGGGAGCGTTGTTCGTCGGCAGCATGTCGACCGTGTGGCACGGCGAGGTCACGCCCCGCAGCCCGCGGGTGCGCGGCAGTCTGCCGCTCGACTTCGTGCGCACCGCTCTCAGGCTCGAGAAGGGCGCGGAGCTCGGCCGCTTCAACATGGGATCGACCGTGATCCTGCTGCTGCCGCCCGGCAGGACCGAGTGGCAGGGCGAGCTCGCCGCCGGCAGCGCCATCCGCGTGGGACAGGCCCTGGCGCGGCTCACATGAGGCCGGACGTCGACTGGCGGCCGCTCGCCTCGCGTGCAGCGCTCGAGCTGCGGGCGGCGCTGCTGGCGCGCGCGCGCCAATTCTTCGCCGCGCGGAACGTGCTCGAGGTGGATACCCCGCTGCTCGTCAACACGCCGGTGAGCGACGTGCACATCGCGAGCGCCACCGTCGCCCTCGGCGCGGGGCCGCCGCTCTACCTGCACACCTCGCCCGAGTACGCGATGAAGCGGCTGCTGGCCGCGTACCCCCGCGACATCTTCCAGATCTGCCACGTGGTGCGCGGCGAGGAGCGCGGGCGGCTGCACAACCCGGAGTTCACGCTCATCGAGTGGTACCGCATCGGCTGGCCGCTCGAGTCGCTCATCGACGAGGTCGAGGCACTGGTGCGCGCACTGCTCGGCTCTGCCGGCGCCGGGCGCCCCGCGCAGCGCCTGAGCTACCGCGAGGCGTTCGCACGCGAGCTCGCGCTCGATCCCTTCGTCGCCCCGGACTCGACGCTCCTCGAGGCTGCACGCCGCCTCGGGTTCGCCTCCGGCGGCGGCGCCCGGGACGAGCTGCTCGAGTTCCTCATGGGTGTCGGAGTCGGCCCGCGCCTCGGCCGCGGCGCCCTCACCTTCGTCCATGGCTATCCGGCGAGCCAGGCGGCGCTCGCGCGCCTCGATCCCGGGGATCCGCGCGCGGCACTGCGCTTCGAGCTCTACTGCGAGGGCGTCGAGCTCGCCAATGGCTTTGCGGAGCTGCAATCGGCTGCCGAGCAGCGCGCGCGCTTCGAGCGCGACAACGCCGAGCGGCGGCGCGCGGGGCTGCCGGTGCGGCCGCCCGATGAGCGGCTGCTGGCGGCGCTCAGCTCCGGGCTCCCCGACTGCTGCGGGGTGGCGCTCGGCTTCGATCGCACGCTGATGCTGGCGCTCGATGCGCGGCACATCGACGAGGTGCTCAGCTTTCCGACCGCCCGTGCGTGAGCGCGCATGACTGCCGCGCGCCTCGCGCCCCGGGGACTCGCGGCGGCCGCCGCGGCCTTCACGATCTGGGGTCTGTTCCCGGTCTACCTGCACGCCCTGAGCGCGGTACCTGCGACACAGGTCATCGCGCACCGCGTGGTCTGGTCGTGCCTGTTTCTCCTCGGCTGGATGCTGATGCGCGGCGAGCTCGGCCGGCTCACGACGACGCTCGGCAAGCCGCGCCTGCTCGCGGGACTCGCCACCTCGGCGCTCCTCATCAGCGGCAACTGGCTGGTGTACGTCTGGAGCGTCACCCACCAGCACATCGTCGAGTCGAGCCTCGGCTATTACATCAATCCGCTGGTGAACGTATTGCTCGGGGTGCTGGTGCTGCGCGAGCGCCCCAACGCCGTGCAGTGGAGCGCGATCGCGCTCGCGGCGCTCGCGGTGCTCTATCTCGCGGTTGCGGCCGGGCGTCCCCCGTGGATCGCGTTCGCGCTGGCCCTGAGCTTTTCGCTCTACGGCTTCGTACGCAAGGTGATCAGCGTCGATGCGCTGCCGGGACTCGCCACCGAAACGCTGCTGCTGCTCGTGCCGGCGCTCGGTTACCTCGCCTGGTGCGAGGCGGCGGGCGTCGCGGCCTTTGCGCACGCGGGGCCGGGCATCTCCTGGCTGCTCGCCGGCAGCGGCATCGTCACCGCGGTACCGCTGTTCCTGTTCGCCTACGGGGCGCGGCTGCTGCCCTACTCGACCGTGGGCGTACTGCAGTACATCGGCCCGACTCTCCAGCTCGCGTGCGGCGTGCTCTTCTATCACGAGAGCTTCGCGGCGGCACGCGCCGCCGGCTTCGGGCTCCTGTGGGTAGCGCTGATCCTCTATGCCGCCGACGGGGTGTGGCGTGCCCGGGCGCTCGCGCGCGCGGGCGTGTGAGCCTGCAGCGCGCCCGCCGGGAGGGGGTCTACTGCTTGCCGCGCGAGATGTACTCGCCGGTGCGCGTGTCGATGCGGATCGTCTCGCCCTCGTTGATGAAGAGCGGTACCCGCACCACGGCGCCGGTCTCGAGCTTCGCGGGCTTCTGGCCGCCGGTGGCGGTGTCGCCGCGCAGCCCCGGGTCGGTCTCGACGACCTTCAGCTCGATATGGGGCGGCGGAGTCACGACCAGCGGCACGTTGTTCCACAGCGTCACGATGCACACCACGCCGTCCTTCAGCCACTGGGCGTTGTCGCCGAGCGCGGCCTTGCCGGCGGTGTACTGCTCGAAGTTCTCCGGGACCATGAAGTGCCAGAAGTCCCCGTCCTGGTAGAGGTACTGCATGTCCATGTCGACGACGTCGGCGGCCTCGAGCGATTCGCCCGACTTGAAGGTGCGCTCGATGGTGCGTCCGGTCTTCAGATTTCGCACCTTGATGCGGTTGAACGCCTGGCCCTTGCCGGGCTTGACGAACTCGTTCTCGATGACGGAGTAGGGATCGCCGTCGAGCAGGACCTTGAGACCCGAGCGGATCTCGCTGGTGGTATAGCTGGCCATGGCCGGATCTCGTGATTTCCGCGGGCGGCGAGGACGCGCCGCCCTGTAAAAAGGGCCGCGTATGATAGCGGCATCGCCCGGTGGCCGCCAGCACGCCCCGCAGCGGCGCTTTCCGCGAGGTCGCTCACGCCGGGGAACCGACTCGCTGATGCTAGAATTCGCCGCTGCTGCGAGCGCACCAGGGAGGCCCCCGTCTTGATCGAGCACAGCGCCGTTCCGCTCATCGTGCTCAGTGCCACACGCGATCCCGTGGAGGCGATCAACGGCATGCTGCGGCGCGCGGGCGAGCCGGCCCACTGCACCTGGATCCCGGCGCTGCGCGATCTCGGCGACGCGCTCACCCAGATCAATCCGGAGCTCCTGGTACACGTGATGGCCGACGAGCAGGAGCTCGAGGCGGTCATCGCCATCCGCGACCAGCTGGCCGCCACCGTGCCGATCCTGGCGGTCGTCCAGCAGGCCGAGGAGGGCACGATCGCCCGCGCACTGATGCTCGGCGCCCGTGACCTGGTCTCGCTCACCCATCCGGATCGGCTGCAGGCGGTCATGATGCGCGAGCTCGAGACCTTTCGCGCGCGGCGCACCCTCGATGCGGCGCTGCGCGCGGCGCAGGATGCCCGCAGCCAGCTCGACACCGTGCTCGAGCGCTCCAACGACGCGATCATCCAGGTGCAGGAGGGGATCGTCACCGAGGCCAACCCCGCGTGGCTCGAGCTGTTCGGCGTCGAGGAGGGAATCGTGGGGCAGCCGGTGATGGACCTGTTCGAGGAGTCCTCGCATCCGGCGCTGCGCGGCGCGCTCGCCGCCTGTCTGCAGGGACGCTGGAGCGGGGAGCACACGCTGCGCGCCAATGCGATGCCGGCCGACGGCAGCATCTTGCCGGTCGAGATCGCCCTCGCCATGGGCGAGCACGAGGGCGAGCCGTCGGTGCGGCTGGTGGTACCGTCCGCGCCGCGCGCCCCGGCGGCGCTGGCCGAGCCGCGCGCCCCGGCCGCGTCCACCGACAGCTACGGGCTCATGCCGCGCCGCGAGCTGTTCGAGGCGCTCGGCGCGCGCCTCGCGACCCGCCCCACGGGCGGCATGCGCTGCCTCGCGGTCGTGAAGCTCGACAAGTTCGCCGCGCTCGAGCGCGTCATCGGCGTCAGCGCCAGCGAGGAGGTGGTAGCCGAGTTCGTGCGCCTGCTGCGCGAGACCGTGCGGCCGAAGGAGCTGAGCGGGCGCCTCGGCGGAATGCTGTTCCTGGTGCTGCTCGAGCGCGGCAACGAGAACGACATCAGTGCCTGGGCCGAGCAGCTGCTGACGCGCGTGCAGAAGCACGTCATGCGCATCCGCGACAAGGCGGTGTCGGTGACCTGCTCGATCGGGTTGTCGACCGTGTCGCCGGGACGCGCCGGCCTCGATGCGGTGGTGGCGGACGCGCTCGATGCCTGCCGCAAGGGCAGCGCGCGCGGCGGCAACCAGAGCGTCGTCTCGGACCACGCCGACACCGAGACCCGGGTGATGTCCTACGACAAGGTGTGGGTCAAGCACATCAAGGCGGCGCTCATGGAGAACCGCTTCCGCCTGGTGCAGCAGCCGATCGCGAGCCTGCGGGGCGAGGACCCGGGAATGTTCGACGTGCTGGTACGCATGATCGATACGCAGGGCAAGGAAGTGCTGCCCTCGGAATTCATGGCGGCCGCCGCGCGCAACGACCTGATGAAGAACATCGACCGCTGGGTGGTGGGGGCGTCGCTGTCCTTCGCGGCGCAGAAGAAGCCCCAGTGCCTGTTCGTGCGCCTGTCGCGCGAGACCGTGAAGGACGACTCCTTCCTCACCTGGCTCGACAACCACCTGCGCTCGAGCCGCGCCGAGCCGCAGCGCCTGTGCTTTGAGGTCACGGAGGAGAGCGCCGCTTCCTACATCACCCAGGTGAAGGCGCTCGCGAGCGCGCTGCGCCAGCGGCATTTCCGCTTCGCGCTCGAGTCCTTCGGCGGCGGACGCGACAGTCTCGGCATGCTCGACGCGGTGTCGCTCGACTTCGTGAAGATCGACGGCGCGGTGATCCAGGGGCTCGCCGCCGACCCCCAGCTGCAGCAGCGCGTGCGCGCGCTGGTGGACGTGGCCCAGAAACGCTCGGTCGAGACCATCGGCGAGCGCGTCGAGGACGCCAACACCATGGCGGTGCTCTGGCAGCTCGGCGTGCAGTACATCCAGGGCTACTTCGTCAACGAGCCCGAGGAAGTGGTGCTGAGCGCCGGGCGCTAGTCGACCCGCTCGCCGCCTGCGGCGGCGGGCACATCCCTGTGCCTGGCATGGTTTGACGCCTTCAGGCTTTCGGTACGGCGGCCGCCGGCAGGCGCGCCTCCAGGCGCTCGATCTTGCGCGGCCAGCCGCGCTTCAATACCGCGCCGCGCTGCGCCCGCTGCCCGCGATAATCCCTGAGATCGCGCCACTCGATGACCTTGTGCGTCTCTCCCGACCAGAGCACGAGGCTCGCCTCGGGCGGCACGACGGCGAGCGCGCTCATCAGCTCGCTGCGCGCGCGCGCCTTCTTGCCCGGAATGTCGTAGAGCTTATTGCCCTTGCCGCGCGGCATCTCGGGCACCTCGCTCACCGGGAAGGCGAGGAGCTTGCCCTCGCTGCTCACGACGCAGACCAGGGAGTCGGCCGAGGGCACCGGCGCGGGCGCCAGTACCTGCGCGTTCTCGGGGACCGAGAGCACCGTCTTGCCGGCGCGCCGGTCGGTGACGAGGTCCTTGAGGCGTGCCGTGAAGCCGTAGCCGGCGTCGCTCGCGAGCAGCCAGAGGTCCTCGGGCTCGCCGATCATGACGCCGGCGAACTTCGCGCCGTCGGGCGGATCGAGCCGGCCGGAGAGCGGCTCGCCGTGCCCGCGCGCCGAGGGCAGCGAGTGCGCCGGCAGCGCGTAGGTGCGTCCGGTGCTGTCGATGAACACCGCCGGCTGCAGGCTCCGCCCCCGGGCCAGAGCCTGGAAGGCATCCCCGCCCTTGTAGGAGAGCGTCGCCACGTCGACGTCGTGACCCTTGGCCGAGCGCACCCAGCCGCCCGTCGACAGCACCACCGTCACGGGCTCGTTGGCGATCAGGCTGGTCTCGTCGATGGCCTGCGCGGCCTCGCGCTCGATGATCCGGGTGCGCCGCTCGTCGCCGTACTTGTCGGCGTCGGCGCGGATCTCGGCGGCGATGAGCTTGCGCAGCTTCGCCTTGCTCTTCAGCAGCCCCTCGAGCTCCTCGCGCTCGGCGGCGAGCGTCTTCTGCTCCTCGCGGATCTTCATCTCCTCGAGCTTGGCGAGGTGGCGCAGGCGCGTGTTGAGGATCTCCTCGGTCTGCTCGTCCGAGAGCTTGAAGCGCTTCATCAGCACCGGCTTCGGCTCCTCCTCGCGGCGGATGATGCGGATCACCTCGTCGAGATTGAGGAACGCGATGAGCAGGCCATCGAGTATGTGCAGCCGCTTGCCGACTTTATCCAGGCGGTGCTCGAGGCGGCGTGTAACGGTCCGGGTGCGGAACTCGAGCCACTCGCCGAGGATCTCCTTCAGTCCCATCACCCGCGGCCGCCCGTCGAGCGCGATGATGTTGAGGTTGACGCGGTAATTGCGCTCGAGGTCGGTGGTCGCGAACAGGTGGTTCATCATCTCGGTGAGGTCGACGCGGTTCGAGCGCGGCACCAGCACCAGGCGCACCGGGTTCTCGTGGTCGGACTCATCGCGCAGCTCATCGAGCATCGGCAGCTTCCTGGCGCGCATCTGCTCGGCGATCTGCTCCTGCACGCGTGTGGGCGACACCTGGTACGGAAAGGCGGTGATGACCGCGTTGCCGTCCTCGATCTCCCAGGTGGCGCGCGCCTTGAAGGCGCCGCCGCCCTTGTCGTAGAACTCCTTCAGATCGGCGCGCGGCGAGATGATCTCCGCTCCGGTCGGCAGATCCGGCCCCTTGACGTGCTTCATGAGCGCGGCGGTGGTAGCGTCCGGCTCCTCGAGCAGGTGGATCGCCGCCGCGGCGACTTCCCTCAAGTTGTGCGGCGGAATATCGGTCGCCATGCCGACCGCAATCCCCGAGGTGCCGTTCAGGATGAGGTTCGGCAGCCGCGCCGGCAGGATCGCCGGCTCTTCGCGCGAGCCGTCGTAGTTCGCAACCCAGTCCACCGTGCCCTCGGACAGCTCGGCGAGCAGTACCTCGGCATAGCGCGTGAGCTTGGCCTCGGTGTAACGCATCGCCGCAAAGGACTTCGGGTCGTCCTGCGAGCCCCAGTTGCCCTGGCCGTCGATGAGCGGATAGCGGTAGGCGAAGGGCTGCGCCATGAGCACCATCGCCTCGTAGCAGGCCGTGTCGCCGTGCGGGTGGAACTTGCCGAGCACGTCGCCCACGGTGAGGGCGGCCTTCTTGTGCTTGGCGACCGCCGAGAGCCCGAGCTCGCTCATGGCGTAGACGATGCGCCGCTGCACGGGCTTCAGCCCGTCGCCGAGCGCCGGCAGCGCCCGGTCGAGGATCACGTACATCGAGTAGTCGAGGTAGGCCTTCTCGGTGAAGGTCGAGAGGGGCTGACGCTCGATACCCTCGAAGTTGAGCTCCTGGTTCTCCGGGGGCCCGCTCATGGCTGCACCTCCGCGAGATTGCCCTTCTCCTCGAGCCATTCGCGCCGGTCGGCGGCGCGCTTCTTGGCGAGCAGCATGTCCATGAGCTGATCGGTCTTGTCCTTGCCGTCGATGGTGAGCTGCACCAGGCGGCGGGTGCGCGGGTCGATGGTCGTCTCGCGCAGCTGCGCCGGATTCATTTCGCCCAGGCCCTTGAAGCGCGTGACCGTGGGCCTGGTGCGCGGGCTCTCCTTTTCTATCTTCTTCAGCAGCTGGTCGCGCTCGCCGTCATCGAGCGCATAGAGCACCTGGCGGCCGGCGTCGATGCGGTAGAGCGGCGGCATCGCGACGTGCACGTGCCCGTGCGTCACCAGTGGCCGGAAGTGCCGCAGAAACAGCGCACACAGCAGCGTGGCGATGTGCTGCCCGTCGGAGTCGGCGTCCGCGAGGATGCAGACCTTGTGATAGCGGAGCGCGGAGAGATCCGTCGAGCCGGGTTCCACACCGAGCGCGACCGAGATGTTGTGCACCTCTTCGCTGCCGGCGAGCTGCCCCGCATCCACCTCCCAGGTGTTCAGGATCTTGCCGCGCAGCGGCATGATGGCCTGGAAGTCCTTGTCGCGCGCCTGCTTGGCCGAGCCGCCGGCCGAGTCGCCCTCGACCAGGAACAGCTCGCAGCGCTTCGGCTCCTGGCTGACGCAGTCGGCGAGCTTGCCGGGGAGCGCCGGCCCGCCCGCGATGCGCTTGCGCACCACGCGCAGCGCGGCCCTGGCGCGCTCCTGGGCGTTGGCGATCGCGAACTGCGCGATGCGCTCGCCGGCATCCGGATGGCGGTTGAGCCAGAGCGCGAGCGAGTCGCGTGCGAAGCCCTCCACCAGCGCGGCGGCGTCGCGGCTGCCGAGACGCTCCTTCATCTGGCCGGCGAACTGCGGATCGCGGATCTTCACCGACAGCACGTAGCTCGCCTTGTCCCAGACGTCCTCGGGGGTGAGCTTGATGCCGCGGGGCACGAGGTTCCGGAACTCGCAGAAATCGCGCACCGCCTGGGCGACCCCGGCGCGCAGCCCGTTGACGTGCGTACCGCCCTCGGGAGTCGGAATGAGGTTCACGTAGCTCTCGCCGATCGAGACCTCGGCATCCGGCGCCCAGCACAGCGCATAGTCGACCGCGTCGTTGTCGTCGGCGCGCGTGCCGGTGATCGGGTCGACCGGGATGCGCTCGAGCTTGCCGAGCTCCTCGACCAGGTAGGCGCCGAGGTCACCGGCGTAGAACCATTCGTCTTTTTCGCCCGCGGCCTCGTTCCTGAAGGTGACCTTGAGGCCCGGGCACAGCACCGCCTTGGCCTTCAGCGCGTGCCGCAACTGCGGCACCGAGAACTTGTCCGAGTCGAAGAACTTCGGGTCCGGCCAGAAGCGGATGGTGGTGCCGGTGTTGCGCTGACCGACCGTGCCGATTTCTTCCAGCTTGGTGGCGATCTTGCCGTCCTTGAAGCTGATGTTGTATTCCTTGCCGCCGCGCTTGATCCAGCACTCGAGGTGCTTCGAGAGCGCGTTCACCACCGACACGCCGACGCCGTGCAGGCCGCCGGAGAACTTGTAGGTCTTGTCGGAGAACTTCCCGCCGGCGTGCAGCCGCGTCAGGATCAGCTCCGCGCCGCTCACCTTCTCCTTCGGATGGATGTCGACCGGCATGCCGCGGCCGTCGTCGGCGACCTCGAGGGAGTTGTCCTTGTAGAGGACCACGTCGATCTGCGTGCAGTAGCCGGCGATCGCCTCATCGACGCTGTTGTCGATCACCTCGTGCGCGAGGTGATTGGGGCGCTGGGTGTGGGTGTACATGCCCGGCCGGCGGCGGACGGGCTCGAGGCCGGAGAGCACCTCGATGTCGGAGGCGGTGTAGGACTGACTCATCCGCTGTGCATCATGCGCTTACGTCCTCGGGCGCGCGTTGCCTGGCGTGCCGCGTGCGGCACCGGCGCAGCTCGCGCGGCGCGAATCTTACCAAAATGCGCTGAGTGTCCGGCCCTGTCGCCGCGGGCCGTCAGTCGAGATCGGCGAGCAGCGCCGCCCGCACCGCCTCCGGCACGGGCTCGAGCGAGTGGCGGTAGTGCGGGTGGTCTACGCCTAAGGCGAGCGCGGCGCCGGCGCGCAGCGCGCCGCTCATCGCCGCGTCGAGCTCGAAGCGCAGGAAGTGCACCGCGGAGGTCTTCTCCTCGTTCTCGCGCGGCAGGTCCTCGTCCGCGATCGCGGCGACGCGTGCCTGGCCGGCGATCTGCACCCAGCAGCACGCCTCGATCCCGCGCAGCGTGGCGAGCGCCGCGCGCCGCTCCCCGGGGTCCGCGAACTCGATGAGGAGCGTCGCCTTCCAGTTGTGCCCGTCGGGGATGAGGGGGTTGTAGGCCGCGAGCTCCGCGGCGATCCCTTCGGGCTCGAAGATCCGCTCGACGCGCAGCATCTCCTGGACCTGGTACTGGACCGTCAGGCGGTCCTCGAACGACCAGGTGGTGTTCGGCCCGACCTGCAGCTGCCGGGCGCGCTTGTGCTCGAGCACCCGGAGGCGGAACGCGGCGCGCTCGCGCGCGTAGCGCTCGAGCGTCATGAGATCGGTCGCGGCGAGCTTCACAGGCCGTAGGCCATCCTGAGGAGCGTCAGCGGGTGCTCGGGCGCGCGCGGCTCGGTGAGCCCGCTCTCGATCTGCCGCCCCGCCATGGGGCAGTCGCTCGAGTAGTGATCGGCGGCGGCGCTCTCGACCCGCTGCATGACGGGGCGCCCGATCTTCACCGCCGCGGACCGGAAGCGGTGCTTCACGCCGTAGGTGCCGTTGTGCCCGGAGCAGCGCTCGATCGGCTCCACCGTCGTCCCGGGCACGAGCTCGAGCGCCTCGCGGGTCTTCAGCCCGAGGTTCTGCACCCGCAGGTGACAGGGCACGTGGTAGCTCACCTTGCCGAGCGGCCGCTTGAAGTCGGTCCGCAGCAGCCCTTGCGCGTGGCGCAGCATCAGGTACTCGAACGGGTCGAACATGCGCCCGGCCACCTCGCGCACCCGCGCGTCGTCGGGGTACATGAGGGGCAGCTCCTGCTTGAACATGAGCACGCACGAGGGGATCGGCGCCACGATGTCGAAACCGGCCGCCACCGCCACCGCGAGCACCCGGATGTTGTGCTCCTTGAGGCGTGCGACCCCCTCGAGGTCGCCGAGCTCGAGACGCGGCATGCCGCAGCAGCGCTCGCTCGGCAGCAGCCGCACCTCGATGCCGTTGTGGCGAAAGACCGCGACCAGATCCTCATCGAGCCAGGGCGCATTGCGATTGCCATAACAGGTGGTGAAGAGCGCCACCCGGCCGGTGGTGTCGGCCGTGTGCCGTGCCGCGAGTGCGTTCGCCCGCCCGCTGGCGCGCGTCGTGCCGAGGCCCGCGAGCCGCGCGCGGGCGCTGCGCCCGTGGTACTCGGGGATCGGCGCGCTGCGGTCGACGCCGAGCGTCTTCTCGAGCAGCACCCGGCCTGCGGCCGAGCGGTTGACCGCGTTCACCAGCTCCGCCACCACCGGGATGCCGGCGAGCTTGCCCACCGTGTCGGTCGCGGCCAGCACGCGCTCGCTCAGCTTGAGCGCGCCGCCGCGCGCGCGCACCGCCTTGGCACGCAACATCAGGTGCGGGAAGTCGACGTTCCAAGGATGCGGCGGCACGTACGGGCACTTGGTCATGAAGCACATGTCGCAGAGATAACAGTGATCCACGACCTCCCAGTAGACCTTGCGCTCGACGCCCGCGACCTCGCCGCCCGGAGCCTCGTCGACGGCGTCGAACAGCGTCGGAAATGCGTTGCAGAGACTGAAGCAGCGGCGGCAGCCGTGACAGATGTCGAACACCCGCTCGAGCTCCTTCTCGAGCGCGGCCTGGTCGTAGAACTCAGGCTGCCGCCACTCGAGCGGGTGGCGCGTCGGAGCCTCGAGGCTCCCCTCGCGCGCCCCGGTCGGCGGGCTTCCGGTGCTGCTCATTGAGATGCGCATCGGACCCGCTTCAGCGGGCCCGGCGCGCACGTTCCCGTCAGATTCCGTCGAGCGCCTTCTGGAAGCGATTGGCGTGCGAGCGCTCGGCCTTCGCGAGCGTCTCGAACCAGTCGGCGATCTCGCCGAACCCCTCCTCGCGCGCGACCTTCGCCATGCCCGGGTACATGTCGGTGTACTCGTGGGTCTCGCCGGCGATGGCGGCCTTGAGATTGAGCTTGGTCGCGCCGATCGGCAGCCCGGTCGCGGGATCGCCCACCACCTCGAGGTACTCGAGATGGCCGTGGGCATGGCCGGTCTCGCCTTCCGCGGTCGAGCGGAACACGGCCGATACGTCGTTGAAGCCTTCGACGTCGGCCTTCTGGGCGAAGTACAGGTAGCGCCGGTTGGCCTGCGATTCGCCGGCGAACGCATCCTTGAGGTTCTTTTCGGTCTTGCTGCCTTTGAGATTCATGGGGGTCCTCACTTAGACTCGGTCTAACGAAGGGCTGCGACTCTATCGCCGCCCCCCGAGCGGCGTCAAGAAAGCGCGTTGACCCTCGGCGGCGGCGCTGTGTAACGTTGCGCGCCCTCGGTGACGGCCGCCGGGCAAGCGGAGGAGACGGATTTGGCGCGCGACAGCAAAGCCCCGGACTTCGAGCAGGCGCTCGCGGAGCTCGAGGGGCTGGTCGAGCGGCTCGAGCACGGCGATCTGCCGCTCGAGGAGGCCCTGAAGGCCTTCGAGCGCGGCGTCGCGCTCACCCGCCAGTGCCAGGCCTCGCTGCAGGCGGCGCAACAGAAGGTCGAGATCCTCCTGAAGCGCGGCGCGAAGACGGAGATCGAGCCGTTCGAGGAGTCCGCGGACGAGGCGGCCGCGGGACCTGCCGCGCCCGAGTGAGGAGCGCCGCGGTGAACGACGCCCGCGCTCCGGCGGCCGATTTTGCGGCGCGCGTCGCCGCCTGCCAGGCACGCATCGAGCGCGTACTCGATGAGGCGCTGCGGCTTCCCGAGCCCGGCACCGCGCGGCTGCGCGAAGCCATGCGCTACAGCACCCTGGGCGGCGGCAAGCGGCTGCGGCCGATCCTGGTGTACCTCACGGGCGAATCGTTCGGCGCCCCGCTCACCGCGCTCGATGCGCCCGCCGCGGCGGTCGAGCTGATCCACGTCTACAGTCTGGTGCACGACGACCTGCCGGCGATGGACGACGATGACCTGCGCCGCGGCCGCCCGACCTGCCACCGCGCCTTCGACGAGGGCACTGCGGTCCTCGTCGGCGATGCGCTGCAGGCCCTCGCGTTCACTGTGCTCGCCCACGGGCCGATGGCCGGCACCTCGAGCGAGGCGCGACTCGAGATGATCCGCGTGCTCGCGCGTGCCATCGGTACCGGAGGCATGGCCGGCGGCCAGGCAGTGGACCTCGAGGCCGTGGGGCACACCCTCACGGTCGGCGCGGTCGAGAACATGCACCGCCGCAAGACCGGCGCACTCATCCAGGGGAGCGTGCTGCTCGGCGCGCTGGCCGCCGGAGTGAGCGCACCCGCGGAGCTCGCCGCCCTCGGGCGCTTCGGGGCCGAGATCGGGCTCGCGTTCCAGATCCAGGACGACATCCTCGACGTCGAGGGCGACCCCGCGCTGCTCGGAAAGACGACCGGCGCCGATGCCGCGCACCGCAAGCCGACTCACCCGAGCACCGCCGGAATCGACGCCTCGCGGGCACGGGCGCGGGAGCTGCGCGATGCGGCGATCGCCGCGCTCGGGCCCTGCGGCAGCCGCGCGAGCGCGCTCGCCGAGCTCGCCCGCTTCGTCGTCAGCCGCGAGAGCTGAAGAGCACGGGAACCGCGCTCCCGGCGGGGGTTTTTTGGGCCGCCGGGGCCGCGTGTACACTGAGGGCACGATGGGGGCGCCACCGAACAAGTATCCGCTGCTCGATGAGATCGCGAGCCCGGCGGACCTGCGCCGCTTAGGGCTGGGAAAGCTCCCGGCCCTGGCCGCGGAGCTGCGCCAGTTCCTCATCCAGAGCGTCAGCACGCGCGGCGGGCATTTCGCCGCGGGCCTCGGCACGGTCGAGCTCACCGTAGCGCTGCACTACGTCTACGACACGCCGCGCGACCGGCTGGTGTGGGACGTGGGGCACCAGGCCTACCCGCACAAGGTGCTGACCGGCCGCCGCGACCGCCTGCATACCATCAAGCAGGACGGCGGGCTCGCCCCGTTCCCGTCGCGGGCCGAGAGCGAGTACGACACCTTCGGAGTCGGGCACTCGAGCACCTCGATCAGCGCCGCGCTCGGCATGGCGGTGGCGGCGGCGCGTGCCGGCGACGACCGGCGCGTGGTAGCGGTAATCGGCGACGGCGCCATGACGGCCGGGATGGCCTTCGAGGCGTTGAATCACGCCGGCTCGCTCCCGGCCGACCTGCTCGTGGTCCTCAACGACAACGACATGTCGATCTCGGAGAACGTCGGGGCGCTCTCCAACCACTTCGCACGCGCGCTGTCCGGGCGCGTGTACGCGCACCTGCGCGAAGGCGGCAAGAAGGTGCTGCGGCAGATGCCGACGGTGTGGGAGCTGGCGCGCCGCTCGGAGGAGCACCTGAAGGGCATGGTGCTGCCCGGCACGCTGTTCGAGGAAATGGGCTTCAACTACATAGGTCCCATGGACGGGCACGACGTCAAGGCGCTGGTGGGCACGCTGCGCAACGTGCGCAAGCTCCGGGGACCTCAGTTCCTGCACGTCGTCACGCGCAAGGGCAAGGGCTATGCGCCGGCCGAGGCCGATCCGATCAAGTGGCATGGACCCGGGCCGTTCGATCCCGCCAGCGGCACGATCTTCAAGGAGAAGGCGGCGGGGCCGAGCTACAGCCAGGTGTTCGGCCAGTGGCTGTGCGACATGGCCGAGCGCGACCCGCGCATCATCGGCATCACGCCGGCGATGCGCGAGGGCTCGGGCCTGGTCGAGTTCTCCAAGCGCTTCCCCGACCGCTACTTCGACGTGGCGATCGCCGAGCAGCACGCCGTGACCTTCGCCGCGGGGCTCGCCGCCGAGGGCTTGAAGCCCGTGGTCGCGATCTACTCGACGTTCCTGCAACGCGCCTACGATCAGCTCATCCACGACGTGGCGCTGCAGAACCTGCCGGTCGTGTTCGCGGTGGATCGCGCCGGCCTGGTCGGCAGCGACGGCGCCACCCACCAGGGGAGCTACGATCTTTCCTACGTGCGCTGCATCCCCAACACCGTCGTCATGGCGCCGGCGGACGAGAACGAGTGCCGGCAGATGCTCTACACGGCGAGCACCCTCGAGGGCCCGTCGATCGTGCGTTACCCGCGCGGCACGGGTCCCGGCGTGCCGGTCGCCGCCGAGATGGCGGCGCTCCCCGTCGGCAAGGCGCAGCTGCGCCGCGAGGGCAAGAGCGGGCTCGCGATCCTCGCCTTCGGCGCCCTGGTCGCGCCCGCCGAGAAGATCGCCGAGGCGCTCGATGCGACCTTCGTCAACATGCGCTTCGTCAAGCCGCTCGACGAGGACCTGATCGTCGCGCTCGTCAAGCGCCACCGCGCGCTCGTCACGGTCGAGGAAAATGCCACGTTCGGCGGTGCCGGCTCGGCGGTCGGAGAGCTGCTCGCCTCCGAAGGGTTGCTGATCCCGCTGCTCGAGCTCGGTATCCCCGACCGCTTCATCGAGCACGGCTCGCGCGACGGCTGCCTCGCCGCCGCGGGACTCGATGCGGCGGCGCTCGCCGCCAGCATCGAGCGTTGGTGGGCGCTGCACGGTCAGGAACGGCTGCGGTCGGCGGGGGGAACCTGAGCTCCTCATAAAGGAGGAGGCTGCGGCTGCGCCGCGGGAATTATTGTAGGCTCTCGCACATGAGCCCTCCGGCCGCCAGCGCCCAGATCGCCCGCGCCTCCGTCAGCGAGGTCGAGGACGTGCAGGCGCACTCCGACACGCGCCGTCTGCCCATCAACCGCGTCGGCATCAAGGACATCAGCCACCCGGTGCGCGTGCGCGACCGCTCCTCCGGAGAGCAGCACACCATCGCGACCTTCAACATGTACGTGAGCCTGCCCCACAACTTCAAGGGCACGCACATGTCGCGCTTCGTCGAGGCGCTGCACGCCGAGCGCGAGATCTCGGTCGAGTCCTTCCGCGCCATGCTCGAAGGCATGACGGCGCGGCTCGAGGCCGAGACCGGCCACATCGAGATGAGCTTCCCGTTCTTCGTCATGAAGAAGGCGCCGGTATCGGAGGTCGAGAGCCTGATGGACTACCGTGCGAGCCTGATCGGCGAGCACGGCCGCGGGCGCACGCAGCTGTGGGTACGGGTGACGGTGCCGGTCACGAGCCTCTGTCCCTGCTCGAAGCGCATCGCCGACTACGGCGCCCATAACCAGCGCTCGCACGTGACCATCACCACGAAACTGCGCAGTCACATGTGGATCGAGGAGCTGATCGAGATCGCCGAGAGCGAGGCGTCGTGCGAGCTCTACGGGATCCTGAAGCGCCCCGACGAGAAGTATGTGACCGAGCGCGCCTACGACAATCCGAAGTTCGTCGAGGACATGGTGCGCGACGTGGCGGCGCGCTTGAATCGCGATGAGCGCGTCGCCGCCTACGTGGTCGAGGCGGAGAACTTCGAGTCCATCCACAATCACTCGGCGTACGCGCTCATCGAGCACGACAAGGACGCCTGAAGATCGCGCCGCCGCCACCCCCGGCGGCTTGAGTCCCCGCACCGCATGACGATTTCTTAATGTCGCCGTCATGGCAACGACAGGGCCCGGCGGCTAACTTCCCTGCCATGAACCTGAAGACCCTGATCGCCGTGTCAGTCCTGGCCGCCGGCAGCGCCGCGCTCGGCGCCGAGCCGCCGGCCGCCCCGTCCGCCACTCCCGTGAAGCACCCAACCCTCAAGTCCTGCAACCGGGACGCGAACGCCCGGCAGCTCGCGGGCCGACAGCGCGAGCAGTTCGTCAAGGCGTGCCTGGCGGCGAAAATTCCGCCCGCGCAGCCCCCGCCCGCCGCGCACTGACCTTCAACACCCGCCGGTCTACGCAGGTAATTCGACCACGGCCCGCAGTCCCGGCTCGTTGCTCTCGAGCTCGAGCCGCCCGTGGTGCAGCCGGGCGATCGCCGCGACCAGGCTGAGGCCGAGACCGCTCCCCTCCTGCTTGCCCGGCGCGAACCGCGCGAACGGCTGCGCCGCGCGGGCCCGGTCGGCGGCGGCGATCCCCGGCCCGTTGTCGCTCACCACGAGCCGCACCGAGCCCGCCAGCCGCCGCACCGCGATCTCGATGTTGCCGCCCGCGGGCACGTACTTGATCCCGTTCTCGATCAGGTTGGTCAGCAGCTGCGCGAGCAACTGGCGGTTGCCCTGCACCAGCGCCCGCGACTCCTGGCGGCAGGCGAGCTGCACCCCGGCGGCGCCCGCCACCGGCTCGAAGAGCTCGACCAGCTCGGCGGCGAGCTCGCCTAAGTCGACCGGGGCCGCCGCGGCGAGCGGCGCGCCGGATTCGGCCAGCGCGATCTGCAGCAGCGTCGCGAGCGTGCGCTGCAGGTGATCGACCTCGCGCAGCGCCGATTCGATCGACTCGTGCACGGCGGGCTCGAGCGGCGGCGCGCGCAGCAGCAGCGCGTCCATGCGCGTGCGCAGGCGGTGCAGCGGCGCGCGCAGGTCGTGCGCGGTGCTGTCGAAGGTCGCGCGCAGCGTCCCCGCCTGATCCCGCAGGCGATCGAGCACCCGGTTCACCGAGGCCGCGAGCGCGTCGAACTCGTCGTTGGCGCCCCCCACCGGCAGGCGCGCGCCCAGGTCACCCGCCATGATGCGCTGGCAGGTGCGGGTCACCTCGTCTACCCGCCGTGCGAGGCGGTAGCTGAACCAGAAGCCGGCGAGCGCCGCGCCCAGCGCCGAGAGTCCGATGCCCCAGAGGGTCGCGAGCCGGAACTTCTCCGCGAAGCGCCGCCCCTGGGAGATGTCGGTCCCGACCAGCAGCAGATCGCCGCCGGGCAGCGCACGCACCGCGGCGCGCACCGGGTGCACGGCGCGCCGCCCGGGCTCGATGGTGGTGATATCGAACTGCGGCCAGGCCTCACCCGGGAGCCCATCGAAGGGCCAGCTGGTGAGATTGCCGGCGATGCGCTCGAAGTTGGGGTCCGCGATCATGTATACGCCGCCGATGCGCCCCCAGCTCTCGATGCGCAGGTTGATCTCGTCGGTGACTCCCGCCACGCCGCTGCGCGCGTACTTCTCCTCGAGGCTCTTCAGCTCCGTGTCGATGATGAGGTCGAGCTCGTCGTCGATCAGTCGCTCGGTGAGCTTGTAGGCGCCGACCAGCGTGCCGGCGACCGCAAAGGTGATCAGCAGCGTGTAGGCCACCGACAGGCGGAACGCGGTGGTGTTGAACAGATCGAGCTTCACCTGGGCTCAACCGTCGCGGCGCAGCACGTACCCCGAGCCGCGCACGGTGTGGATCAGCGGGTGATCCGAGCCGCGGTCGATCGCCTGGCGCAGCCGGCTGATGTGCACGTCGATCAGGTTGCTCTGCGGATCGAAGTGCAGATCCCACACGCCCTCGAGCAGCATGGTGCGGGTCACCACCTGCCCGGGGCGGCGCATGAGGAACTCGAGCAGCTTCAGCTCGCGCGCCGTGAGCTCGATCTCGCGGCCGCCGCGCGTCACGCGCCGCGCCAGCAGGTCGAGCTCGAGGTCCTCGACCTTGAGGCGCGTCGGCTGCGGTGCGCTCGAGTGCCGGCGCAACAGCGCCTCGATGCGCGCCAGCAGCTCCGCGAACGCGAACGGCTTGGTGAGGTAGTCGTCGCCGCCGGCCTTGAGTCCCTTGATGCGGTCATCGACGCTGCCGAGCGCCGACAGCACCAGCACCGGCGTGGTGAGGCCCTTGCGGCGCATCAGCTCGATGATCGCGAGTCCGTCGATGTGCGGCAGCATGCGGTCGGTCACCACCAGGTCGAACTGCCCCTCCGTGGCACGGAACAGCCCCTCGCGGCCGTCGGCGGCGTGATCGACGCTATAGCCGCTCTCGCGCAGGCCTTTCACCAGGAAGCGCGCGGCCTCGGTGTCGTCTTCGATGAGGAGCAGATGCACGGCGACTTAATTTATTGGAAAACTCGCCTGGCGGCGATTTTTGTGCCGGCCGGTCCCGTGCCGGCACCCTGAGGCACCCTGCCGGCCGACCTTCGGCGGTTGCGGCGCTTGCGGCGCTTGCGGCG
>DASQIP010000041.1:0-2426 GCA_035631515.1 Steroidobacteraceae bacterium | reverse complement strand
GTCACATAGATCGGATCGAGCGACACCAGCGTCGTGAGCGGCGTCTGGCCGCTGGTGACGAAGTTGCCGCTGGTGACGAGCGCCCGGCTGATGCGCCCGGAGATGGGCGCCGTGACGCGCGTGAACTCCAGGTTGAGGGCGGCTGCGTCGAGCGCCGCCTTGGCCGCCTCGACATTGGCCTCCGCCTGCTCACTACCGGCGATGCGGGTGTCGTACTCCTCCTGCGAGATGGCGTGCTGCGCGAGGAGCTTCGTGCCGCGCTCGCGCTCGGTCCGCGCCAGCACCAGCTGCGAGCGCGCCTGGGCGAGGCCCGCCGCCGCCTTGTCGCGCTCCGCCTGATAGGGGCGGGGGTCGATGACGAACAGCACGTCGCCCTTGCGGACCTCGCTGCCTTCCTTGAAGTTGACCGAGGCGATGTAACCGGAGACGCGCGGACGCAGCTCGACGCGCTCGACCGCCTCGAAGCGGCCGGTGAACTCGTCGGATTCGGTGATCTTGCGGGAGATCGCCGCGGCCACGGTCACCTGGGGCGCCGGCGGCCCCGCGTGTGCTTCTGCGGCCTCGTTGCGTCCGCAGCCGCTGAGGGTCAGCGTGGTCGCCGCTACGGCGGCGACGGATACGAGAGACAAGAGAAGAGAATGGCGCACGAGTTCCTCCCATCGGTGTCGAAGTGCAATCCGAGCGACCGCCCTCCATGGGTCAGCGCCGGTCGGGCATTGTTGATGGCGCAGGCCCGCCGTTGATATGCATCAAGCGGGGAGCCCCGGGCGTTTCATAGAGAAGGGGTGTGCCTCTCTCACACGGGTGAGAGGCTGACGGGCGTCGTTGCGACCCGCGGCGCTGCTTTCACGCACCGCCCGGGGGTACTCCGCGGAATCAAGGAGTTAGGAGCGAGCGAGCGGCCGTCACTGGCGCAGGAGCGTCAGCTGCCAGATCTCCTTCCCGGTGGACATCAGCAGTGGCCGCAGCGCCAGCATGCCGGTGTTGCCGATGGCGCGCTCGAGCTGGGCGAGCTCGGCCAGCCGGCCGCGCGTCTCCGCATCGAGCGGCGGCTCGGGCATACCCGTCTCGCGCAGCAGCAGCAGGCCCTTGGCGCGCACCGCAAGCTCCCCGTGCACCCGCAGATAACACAGCATGTCGGCGAGCTGCTCACCCTCGAAGCGCTCGCGCAACGCTCGCAGGTAGCGGCCGGAAGGGCTGTCGAGGAACGTACCGGTGCTGATCGCCCCGAGGCGCTTGACGTCGGACTCGAGGTCCGCCTCGATCCAGTCGCGCAGTACGCGCTCGCTGTGGTCGAACACGAGGTAGATCACGAACGGCAGCACGAGCAGTGTCGCGAGGGTGGCGAGCGCCGGGCGTGCGAGCAGGTAGTTGTAGCCGGTGTGCAGTGCGACGGCGGCGCACAGCCCCGGCAGCAGCAGCTGGAGCCCGCCGCCCGGTCGCCTCTCGTAGAGGGTGTTCGAGATCATCGCCAGGATCGCAGCCGTGCCGCCGTGCATGATCGCCGTGCCGAAGCCGCGTATCACCTGCACCGCGAGCACCGTATGCGGCCGCGCGGCGAGGTAATAGAGATTCTCGATCACCGCGAAGCCGGTACCGATCGCAAAGCCGGCGATGCCCGCATCGACCGGCAGCCCGACGCGCCGGGTACGGATCAGGAAGACGAGCAGCGCGGCCTTGAGCGATTCCTCGATCCACGGCGAGACATAGCGGGAATAGGTGACGAAGGAGCCGTGGAACTGCGCGAAGGCGAGGTTATTCAGCAGGTAGCTCAGGGCGGCGGCGATCGCGCCCGTCGCCATCAGGGCGAGCATCATGCGCATCCGAACCAACCGGTAGCCGTCGAGCTGCACGAGTCCGGCGAGGAACAGTAGCACCGGCAGCAGTACGAGCGGCGCGCGCACCAGGACGTCTGCGCTCATGCCGGCGCCCGCCCTGGCTCACTCATCACAACACCTGCAGCGACAGCATGAATTCGCTGCGGCCGTAACCGCCGCCTTCGAAGCCCCGGGCCACGCCGACCGATAGCATCATCGGCCAGCGATGCATCACCTGCAGCTGAAAATCGAGCTGCGCACCGACGTCGTACGCGCGCTCTCGGAGCCCCGCATTGTTGAAGTCGGTCTCGAGCGCGGTGGCGAACAGCTCCGGCCGGGCCCAACTGACGTAGAAGCCTGGAGTGCCGAGAGCTTCGAAGCGCAAGGGTGGAATACACCACTCGAGCATCGTCTTGGCCACCGATTTGCCCTGCAGAGCGTCGATCTCGAACCCCGGCATGCTGAACAGCCCGCGGTAGCGTTGGACGCTGCCATTGGCGCCGCTATCGACGTAGTTATTGTTGAAGCCGCCGAGGTAGAAGTTTGCCAGCGGATTGTCGCGCGCGCCCGCGGAAACCGCAGCGCCAGTGCGCAGCCAGATGGAGGAAT
>DASQIP010000040.1:0-15035 GCA_035631515.1 Steroidobacteraceae bacterium | reverse complement strand
CGGCCGCCTCGGCGGCCGCCGCACTCTGTCGACAACGGTGCGTCTCTCCCTCGTGACCCTGGCGCCGCGCGAGCTGCGCCCCGTGCAGTGGCAATGCCATCGCGACCGCCTGGGTTCCACGCCCCGCGACCTGCGGCTCGCGGCGATGGTCGCCTACCTGTTCCGCGACCGCGAGCTCGGGGGCACGAGTTTCTATCGCTCCCGCCTGAGCGACGAGGAGACCGAGCGGATGATCGCGGACGCAGATCGCCTGAGCGCCGCCGAGTTCAGCCGGCGCTACGGCCTCGAGGCCGGGTATCTCAGCGGCAGCAACCGCTACTTCGAGCGCCTGGCGCTGGTTCCCGCGGCGTGGAATCGCATGCTGTTCTACAACGGCGACCTGTTCCACTGCGGGGACATCACCGCGCCCGCGCGGCTCAGCGCCGACCCGCGCAGCGGCCGGCTGACGCTGAACGGCTTCTTCACCTGCCGTCCCGCGGCGCGCTGAGCCCGCCTACCTGCAGTCGTCGGCGAGCCCCTTCGTGCCCTGCGCCTGCTCCTGCTTGCAACGTGCCGAAGCCTGGTTGATCTCGGTCTGCTGTTGCTGCCGCCTGCGCTCGGCATCCTGCTTGCGGGTGGCAGCCACTTGCTTCGCATTCTCGAGGTCCTGCTGCAGGCCAGGCGCATCCGCCGGGCGCTGGAGCGTGGCGACGCGGTCGGCGCCCAGCGGGAGTATCGTGAAGAAGGTCGTCTGCGCGCCGCTCGGCCATACCGCCCGGACATCCGGGGTCGTGATCGTGCCCGACGTGCCGTCACTGTCGTAGGTGCGAGTGACCGGAGCCGTGCCGAGCGACTTGTCGCCCTCGTAGATCTGTGCCCCGTCCGGCACGCTCTCGTAGGTCAGCATTGCCTTCTTCGGTGGCGTCCCGGCACACGCGCCCAGCAATGCGGCACCGGCGGTAACGATGATCAGGGTCAGCGTCCGGTATGTCATAGCGCCTCGGTCTCCATCCAGGGGTTTCCGCTAAGCGGCGCCGCCCGCCGCCGCCGGCGCCTGAGCTCCGGCGGCGCAGTTCTCGGCGATGAAGCGCGCGTGCGCGGGCATGACGCGCGTACACGCCTCGATCACGCCGGCGACCTCATCGAGGTAGTCGGCGATTTCCTTCTCGCTCAGCAAGTCAGTAAGGGGATGATACGACTGCGCGCGGATGCGCTGGCCGTGCATGACCTGCAGCCAGCTGACCTTGCTGAAGAGCTCGGTGCCCTCGCGGAACACCCGGCCGTGCGTACGGAACAGGTCCATGCGGTGCTGCAGGAACTCGGGCACCTCCATGGCGCGCGTGTAGCTCCAGAACGGCGTGTCGGTACGCTCGGTCGCCTTGTAGTGCAGGATGATGAAGTCCCGCACCCACTCGTACTCCTGGCGCATGACCGCATTGTATTTGTCGCGGTCGGCGGCGTCGAAGCCGGTCGAGGGGAAGAACGCCAGCAGGTGCTGGATCGACTTCTGTACCAGGTGGATGCTGGTCGACTCGAGCGGCTCGAGAAATCCGCTGGCCAGCCCTACCGCCACCACGTTGCGGTTCCAGGCAAGCTTGCGCCGTCCGGTCGTGAACCGGAGGGTCCGAGGCTGCGCCATCGGCTCGCCGTCGAGGTTGCCGAGCAGCACGCTCGTTGCCTCGTCCTCGCTCAGATACCTGCTCGAGAACACGTAGCCGTTGCCGACGCGGTGCTGCAGCGGAATGCGCCACTGCCAGCCGGCCTGGCGCGCCGTCGAGCGCGTGTACGGGTGCAGCGGCTGCGTCGAGCGGCTCGGCACCGCGACCGCCCGATCGCAGGGCAGCCAGTGCGTCCAGTCCTCGAAGCCACTGTGCAGGGCGCCCTCGATCAGCAGTCCCCGGAATCCCGAGCAGTCGATGAAGAGCTCCCCGGCGACGCTGGTACCGGAGTTGAGCTTGACGGCGCTCACGTAGCCGTCGCCGGCGCGCAGCTCGACGTCGACGATCCGGCCCTCGATCCGCTCGACCCCCCGCGCCTCGCTGTAGCCCCGCAGGTAGCGCGCGTAGAGCGAGGCGTCGAAGTGGAAAGCGTAGGCGATCTGCGACAGCGGCGACTTCGGCATGTCGGCGCGCGGACGCATGAACTTGTCGTGCAGGCACGCCATCGTGTTGATCGAGTAGTAATCGAGCTCTTTCGCCTTGCCGGCCAGGTACTGCTTGAGCCAGTACTGGTGGAAGTCGACCGTCCAGGTGTCCTGACCCACGACGCCGAAGCCGTGAATGTAGCGGTCGCCGAGACGCGCCCAGTTGACGAACTCGATCCCGAGCTTGAACGTGGCCTGGGTCTGGCGCATGAACTCGTTCTCGTCGAGCTCGAGCATGGCGTTGTAGAGGATGATCGGCGGGATGGTCGCCTCGCCGACGCCGACCGTGCCGATCTCCTCCGACTCGATCAGCGTGATCGGATAGCGCCCCTTGAGCACCTTGGCGAGCGCCGCGGCCGTCATCCAGCCGGAGGTGCCGCCGCCGACGATCACGATGCGCATGGATGGAGTTTCCGCCATGAAATCCCCGCCTGGCGGAGTGGGTGCCAAGGCCGGCCGTGCGGCTATTCTGCGCTCATCGCCAGCCAAGAAAAACCGTGCCGCCTGTCAGGCGGGCGGCACGGGCCGTTGGCGCGGCTCAGTCTTCGAACTTGTAGAAGACGCGCAGATCGTAGTTGGCGCCCGTGTCCGTGGTCGTGACCGGACCGCCGAAGGCCTGCTGGGTCTGGTACTTCGGCTTGTTGAGGTTGGTGCCCTCGAAACGGATGCCGAAGCCCTTGAGCCAGCCGGACTGGAATTCGTAGCCCGCCTGCGCCGACACCCACCTCTGCGGCTGGATGTAGACCAGCGCCGGGTAACCGCCGACGGTGAGGTTCGGCACGGTGCCGATGTATTGGGAGCGCTTGTTGTCCGCTATGAAGGCGCTGAAGCCCCATTTCTCGAAGTAGAGGATGCCCTTCACGTTGACGTGCGACAGGTCCGGCAGCCCCATCGTGATGTTGAGCGGCACCACCTGCGCCGGGTTGAGTCCGACCGTGTTCGGCACCACGATGGAGCTCAGCGTCGAGGAGTAGCTGCCGGTTACGCCGAAGCCGTCGAGCCACGGGGTCAGCATGCTGAAGGGGAGCGAGGCCGCGAGCTCGATGCCGCGGATGTTGCCGCCGTGTCCGTTGACCTGGTTGGTGTAGGTGCCGTCCGGCCCCCCGCCGCAGATCCCGTGGGGCCCGGTGGGTATCGCCAGGCCCACGGACGCAGCGATCTGCGTGAAGTCGTAGGAGCAGAAAGTGGTGGACTGCGTGATATAGGTGTTGAGTGCCTTATAGAATACCGCGGCGCTGAGGTAAGCCTTGGTCTCGAAGTACTTCTCGAAGGACAGATCGAAGGCCGTCGCCTTGAACGGCTTGAGGTAAGGATTGCCCGAAGAGCCGACGATGGTGTTGAACGTCGGATTCGAGGCGTTGGAGTCGAGGGCGGCGGCGAGCGAATTGCGCATCGCCGTCATGTCGGGGCGCGCGATCTGCTCGGCGGCGGCAAAGCGCAGCAGGTTGCCGTTGCCGAAGTCCCCGGTCAGATTCAGCGAGGGCAGGAAATCGTTGTAGCTCGTGCCCGTCTCGGTGAGCGTGAGGGCCGGGTTGGTCAGCGTCACATTCGAGCTGACGTTGGCCCGATAGCCCTCGGAGGACTGGTTGGTGAACACCTCCTGGACGCCCACGTTCCCGCGTATCGGGATGCCCGCCCACTCGGTGCTGATGTCGAGCTTGGCGTAGAGCGTATTGACCTTCTCGGTCACCGTCCAGGTCTTGGAGAGAATGTCGTCGTTGTACTTGCGCAGGATCTGCGCACCCGGCCAGAGGTTCGCCCCCGGGCTGAACGACAGGAAGTTGAGCCCCGTGCCACCGACGTCGGTGATCACGGACGAGCCCGCCGGGAACGGGATGTCACCGTAACCGCCCGGTTGCGTCGAGATGATCAGCCCCTCGTCGGTGATGTACTCCTTGCCGCGCTTACTGACGTTGGCACCGAACTGCAGCTTGCTGAAGAGGCTGTTGCCCCTCAGGGTGTGAGTGAAGTCGAGCCGCCCCGCGTACAGCGTATCGGTGATCGTCGGTCCCTTGCTGTAGCCGGCCTGCGGCACCGTGTCGCCGGCGAACGGGCCTGATGTGTACTTGACGCCGCTCCAGCCGTCGATGCTGTGGATGAAGAGAGTGGTCGGATCGGTGTAGGGCGTCGCGAGCGTGAGGTTCGGGATGCCGCCGCCGACCGCTGCGACGCCATTCGTGAACGAGAGCGTGTTCGCTGCGTCGATCGTCGCATAGGCCTCGTTGTCGCGCTCGATGCGCTGCGCACGATTGTGGTTGATGTCGAGGGAGACGTCCCAGTCGTCGGAGAGCACGACGGCGTGATTCCAGCCGAAGGACTCGATCGTATCCTGGTCGAAAAGCACCTCGTTGCGGTCGATCAGCGGGTTGCCGCCGTTGGTCGGGTTGGTCGGGCTGTTGGTGTACGGCGCCATCGCGATCGTGCCCGAATCGACGATGCCGTTCACAACCGTCGCGTTGGTAATCGTGTTGATGCTGGGGTTGCCGTAGGCGAAACCCGCCTGCGCTTCGGTATAGTGCTGGCTGACGTTGATCTTCGCGTAGTAGTAATCCATCTCGCTCGAGTAGACGTCGTTCGGCTTGAACTTGAGGATCACCGCGCCGCCGTCGCGTGTCTCCGAGTTATTGTTGGTCTGGTAGGTGAAGCCGCCGACGAATTGCGGGCAGGCGGGGTTACCGGTTGTCCCGCAATTCGGAGCCGCCAGGTTCACGCCGCCCGGACTGATCACGTTGCTGTAGCCGGCGCTGCCCCAGGAGCTGTCCTGCAGGGAGGCGCTGGTGTGGTCGGTGTGCACGAAGCCGATCGCGAGTCCGAGCTTGCGATCCGCGAACTGGTCGATGAAGCTCAAGCTGTAGCGCTTGCCCTTGCCGACCGACAGGCCGGCGACTCCTTCGTTGTAACGGTCACGCTCATACGAGCCCCTGGCGATCAGGTGATCGTAGCTGAGCGGATCGACCAGGCGCTGGTCGATGGTGCCGGCGAGGCCCGCCGTCGCCAGCGCGGCGTCGCCGCTCTTGTAGACCGTCGCACCGGCGATGAGCTCTGCCGGGTACACGCTCAAGTCGACGGCACGGCTGTCGAGCGTGCTGGTCTGCTCGCGGCCGTTCATCAGATAGCCGTTGAAGTCGGGGCCGAGACCCCGGATGCTGACGCTGGTCGCGTTACCCAGCTTGTCGCGCTGGGTGGTGACGCCCGGCATGCGGGCGAGGGATTCGGCGATCGATACGTCCGGGAGCTTGCCGATGTCTTCGGCCGAGATCGTTTCCTCGATCAGATCAGACTTCTCCTTGGCCTTGATCGCGGACTCGATTCCATGGCGGATGCCGGTGACCACGACTTCCTGAAGCTGCTCCTGCCCCTGGGCCTGCGCCTGGTCCTGGGCGGGGCCCTGGTCTGCGGCACGCGCCACGCCGCCCGCTGACGCGAGCAACAGGGCGCAGCCGGTCGCTGTCGAGCCGGCGGCGAGTCCGCGCGAGCGCAGAGCGGAGCGGATGAATTGACTGATCGGACGGGGCTGCTGAGTCGTCTTCACCTGGCGTTTCCCCCTAACTGTGATCACCGGGCGCATGCGGGCGCGCAGCATGCTGCACGATCACCGACGGCCGTTCCCCCAACCAAGAATGCGTATGATTCCGCAGATTGATCTCAGTCAATCTGCTGCCATCTTAATCGCCCGGCGCAGCGCGCCAACCCCCCGCATACGTATTCATGCCATGCCGTGGCGCGGCACCCACAGCTCCAGGGGATCCTGGGCTTCGATGCCCAGGGAAACCCCTAGCCCTCTCGCGATGTCCGAAGGAGTAGGCTTTGTCGGACTTTCGCAACGCCCGGAGAGCTCAAGGTGACGGGACTACGATCGACTTTCGTGCTTGCGGGGCTCCTCGGCCTGCCGGGGGCGGTCATCGGCCAGAATCCGGCGGCAGCGCCGACCGTGCTGTTCTCACCCGCAATGCAGGCGGCCCTCGATAGAACGTATGGCGCCTCGGAAGCGGCGGTCCTCGAGCGGACCGTCAGCGAGCGGGCCGGCGCTGCGCTGCGCAATTCCGGGTGCGACGGAATCGCCCGGGTCGAGGTCACGCTGCTCGATGCGCGCCCGACCCATCCCACCGACAAGCAGATCGGCGACAACCCGGCTCTCGATCGCCTGCTCACGCGCTACCTGGGCGGCGCCGCATTCAGCGCGCGGCTCCTCGATTCGGCCGGCCACGAGGTCAAGTCGCTGCGCTATGACTGGTACGCGGTTGATTTCCTCCACGGCTCGCGCGCTGCCGAGCCCTGGGGCGACGTACGGCTGGCGAGCGAGGGGCTCGGTTCGCAGCTCGCGCACGAGTGCCGTGCGCTCGCGCGCCGTCACCCGGCGACCCCTTAGCGCGCCCCGCGCCGCGCGCGCCTGCCACCCGCATACGTATTCATGCGCCCGCGCGCGCGCGCCTCGTCTATTGTCCCGGCATCAACGGGTATAGAGCACCGCTCGAGGTGCGTCCGCTCCGCCGGGGGGATTTCTGCTGATGCGACCACGCCGTGCGCACGCGCAGCGGTGGCTGGCGTTGGCCGCGGTGCTGCCGCTTGCCGCCGCGCACCCGGCCGGCGCCGCCCCGCCCTCCTATCTCGAGCGTCCGTCCGAGCGGGAGATCATCTACTTCCTCCTGCCCGACCGCTTCGCCCGATCCGGTGCGGAGCCCGAGACGACGCGCGGCGGCGACCGGCTGGTGACGGGCTACGACCCGACCGACCCGAAGTTCTATCACGGCGGCTCGCTGCGCGGCATTACCGCACGGCTCGGATACATCCAGGGGCTCGGCGCGACCGCGCTGTGGCTGGCACCGGTGTTCGTCAACCAGGCAGTGCAGGGCCCTCCCGGCCACGAGAGCGCCGGCTACCACGGCTACTGGATCACCGACTTCATGCACGTCGATCCGCACTTCGGCACCGACGCCGATCTGCATGCCCTGGTGAGTGCCGCCCATGCGCGTGGCATGAAGGTCTACCTGGACATCGTCGTCAACCACACGGCCGACGTGATCCGCTACCGCGAGTGTCCGGTGGCGCCGTGCCCGTACCGCAGCGAAGCGGACTACCCCTACACGCGGCGTGGCGGCCTCGACGGCGCGGCGATCAACGAGGGCTTTCTCGGGCTCGACGGCCCGTACCAGACCGAGGCGAACTTCGCGCGCCTGACGCGCCCGGATTATGCCTACACGCCTTACGTGCCGGCGGGCGAGGAGCACCGCAAGGTCCCCGACTGGCTGAACGATCCGATCTACTACCACAACCGCGGCGATAGCACCTGGGCCGGCGAGAGCATCACGCTCGGCGACTTCTTCGGGCTGGACGACGTGATGACCGAACATCCGCGGGTGGTGCGCGGCATGATCGAGATCTTCGGCTACTGGATCGAGCAATACCGCATCGACGGCTTCCGCATCGACACCGAGCAGCACGTCAACCCGGAATTCTGGCAGGCCTTCGTTCCGGCGATGCTGGCGCGCGCCGCCGCGGTGGGCATCGGCCACTTCCACATGTTCGGCGAAGTCGCGACCGACAAGATGGATGCTGCGCTGCTCGCCAGGCACGTGCGCGCAGACCACATCCCGGCGGTGCTCGATTTCGCCTTCGCCGCGGCGGTGCACGATACGGTCGCCGGCGACGCCGGTACCGCCAGGCTCGCGCGGCTGTTCGCGGATGACGAGGTGTATCCGGACGGTGCCGCCACGGCGCGCCTGCTCCCAACGTTCGTCAGCAATCATGACGCCGGCCGTTTCGGCTACTTCGTACGCCGCGCCCGGGCGCAGATCGGGGCCGCCGAGCAGCTCGAGCGTGTCGTTCTCGCCCACGCGCTGTTGCTGACGCTGCGCGGCGTGCCGGCGCTGTACTACGGCGATGAGCAGGGCTTCGCCGGCGATGGCGGGGACGCGGGCGCGCGGCAGGACATGTTTGCGACCCGGGTCGAGAGCTACGCCCGCGAGGCGCGGCTCGGTGCCGCCACGCCCGACGCAACCGATGCCGGCGATCACTATCAGGCGACGCACCCGCTGTACCGCGCGATCAGCGAGCTCGCACACCTGCGCCTGGCCCATGCGGCGCTGCTCTGCGGCCGGCAGCAGACGCGCGCGGCCGCCGACCAGCCGGGCCTCCTCGCGGTATCGCGCTTCGACCCGGCCGATGGCCACGAGATCGTGCTTGCCTTCAACACCTCGCTGCAGCCGATCGACACGGTGATCCGCGTGGACGCGCGCTCCGCGCGTTTCCGCGCTCTGCATGGGGAGTGCGCCGCGCAGCGCGCGGCTCCCGGCAGCTACCGGGTACACGTCCCCGAGCTCGGGTACCTCGTCTGCGAAGCGGATGCCGGCCCGTGAGCACCGGGCACGCGAGGCTTGCCGATCCGGCGGTGGCTCCGTGGTGGCACGGAGCGGTGATCTACCACATCTATCCGCGCAGCTTCGCCGACTCGAACGGCGACGGCATCGGCGACCTGTCCGGAATCGCCACGCACCTTCAGTACGTTGCCTCGCTCGGCGTCGACGCCATCTGGCTCTCGCCCTTCTTCCCGTCCCCGATGAAGGACTTCGGCTACGACATCAGCGACTACTGCGACGTCGATCCGATCTTCGGCACACTCGCGGACTTCGACCGGCTGCTCTCGAGGGCGCACGCGCTCGGCCTGCGGGTCGTCATCGACCAGGTGCTGTCGCACACCTCGGACCAGCACCCCTGGTTCCGGCAGAGCCGCATGAGCCGCGACAACCCGCGCAGCGACTGGTACGTGTGGGCCGACGCCCGCGCCGACGGTACCCCTCCGAACAACTGGCAGTCGCAGTTCGGCGGCTCGGCGTGGACCTGGGACGCCCACCGCCGCCAGTACTTCATGCACAACTTCCTGCGCGAACAGCCCGACCTGAACGTGCACAATCCCGCAGTGCAGGAGGCGCTGTTCCAGTGCATGCGGTTCTGGCTGGACCGCGGCGTCGACGGCTTTCGCCTCGACGCCATCAACCATGCCATGCACGACCGCCAGCTGCGCGACAATCCGCCGGCGCCGCCGGGCGTGCGGCCGCCACGGCGCTCCTCGGACTTCCAGCAGGCCCTGCACAACCGCTCGCAGCCGGAAATGATCCCGTTCCTCGAGCGCATCCGCGCGCTGACCGAAGAGTATGGGGGGCGGTTCACCGTGGCCGAGATCGGCGGTGAGGGCTCCGAATCGGACATGCCTGCCTACACGCAGGGGACACGGCGCCTGCACACCGCGTATGGCTTCAATTTCCTGTACGCCGACCGCTTGAGTCCGGCGCTGGTGCGGCGAGCCATGGATGCCTGGCCGCACACGCCGGGCGCCGGCTGGCCGAGCTGGGCCTTCTCCAACCATGACGCGCCGCGCGCCGTGTCGCGGTGGGCGGCGCCCGAGGAGCGCGCCGCCTGCGCGCGCTTTGCGATGCTGCTGCTGCTGACGCTGCGGGGCAACGTCTTCCTCTACCAGGGCGAGGAATTGGGATTACCGCAGGCGCAGCTCGCCTTCGAGGATCTGCGCGACCCGGAGGCGGTGGCCAACTGGCCGCTGACACTCGGACGCGACGGGGCACGTACCCCGATGCCCTGGATCGCCGCATCGCCGCAGGCCGGCTTCACGACCGGCAAGCCCTGGCTGCCACTCGGCAGCGGCCACGCAAAGCTGGCCGTGGATGCGCAGCAGCTCGACGCGCACTCGACTCTCAACCTCACGCGCCACCTGCTCGGCTTCCGCCGCCAGCACGCCGTATTGCGCACGGGCACGCTGCGTTTCCTCGATGCGCCCGAGCCCCTCCTCGCCTTCGAGCGCGGCACGGGCGGCGAGCGGTTGCTGTGCCTGTTCAATTTCGGCGCGGCGGTCCAGCCGGTGCCCGCCGACCTGGCCCGCTCGTGGCGCGTGCTCGAGCAGGTCGGCGATGCCACGCTCGAGGTCATGCCGCGCTGGTCGGGCCTGATCGCGGCACCCGCGGTCTGAGCGACCCGCGCCTCGCGCCGCTCAGCGCTCCCCTTGGCAGCGCTCGCCGCTCGAGCGCGCCGCGATGCGCTCGAGGAGCAACAGCGCCGGCACCCAGTAGGGAAACAGCCCGTAGAGAGTGTCGCTCACCGAGTGCGAATGCCGGTCGACCGCGACGAAAGTGATCCAGCCGAAGGCCGCAGCCACGAGCCAGATCAGATACCCGGGCCACGCGACGGGGCGGTAGCCCCATCCCCAGGGCTCGAACCACGGCTGCCTCATGAGCTCTCTCCTCGCTAGTGATGACGCACGAACACCGCGGTGGTGCGCGCCGGCACGGTGAAGGTACCCGAGGCGGCGCTCGAGGTGAAATTCCAGCCCGTCAACAGAGTGGAGTCGGAACCGGCCTGCTGCACCGGGTGCAGCGACACCTGGCCGCCGCCGGTCCCCTTCGCCACGCCGGCGAAGGATGGCAGCGAGAAGGATTGCGCGCTGGCACTCGCGTTGTAGAGCACCACCACGCTGTCGTAGCCGGAGCCGGTCGTGCCGACACACCCGACGCCGAGGATCTGCTCGACGATGAGGCCGTGCACCTGCCGGCCCTGGTCGGGGAAGCTGACGCAGTTATCGATATCGGCGGCGCTGCCGAGGCGGAACAGGTCGGTCGCGCGGCGTACGCCCAGGAACTCCTGGAAGCGCGCCGCGACCGCCGCGATGGTGGCGGCATCGGGTACCGGCTTCGAGTTGAGCAGCGGCCCGAGGGTCGCGGCGTTGGCCGCGTTGTTGCCGGTGTTCTGCGGCGGCAGGCCCACGCTCCAGTTATTGGCCGAGCCATCCCAGTAGATGCGGTTGAAATAGTCGCCGGAGTCGAAGCTGTTGCTGTCGCCGGATTTCGAGCGCAGCAGGTCATCCGCGCCGTGCACGAAGGCCACACCCTCGGCGAGCAGCACCAGCGACAGCCCCACCACCTGGGCGCGGCCAGTGTCGGCGACGCTGACGCCGGCCGGGTGCTTGTACTCACTGATGTCGAACAGCGTCTCGTTGTCGTGGCACGCAACATACGCGATGTTCTCCTGCGGCTGCTGCGTATAGCCGGTGGGGCTGCCGTTGTAATCCACCTGCGCGCCGGTGACGCCGGCGCGCAGCGGGAAGCTGGCGAGATTGCCCGCCAGCCCGACGCTGATGCGGTTCTGCAGGGCGAACAGCGTATCGCCCGAGTCGCCGCTGCAGTCCGCGCTATCGCTCGAGTTGAGGTCATAACACAAGCCGTTGATGAACCCCTGATGCGCGGTCAGGGCCGCGCCGCTGTCGAACGGGCTGCCACCGCGCACCGCGTCGCGCAGCCGGTCGTTGAATGTGCCGATGCCGGTACCGCCCATGTTCGCCTGCATCGCAGGCGTGATCACCGCCGCCACGGCACTGTTGGGTGTCCAACCCTCGCCATAGAAATAGGTGTAGCCGCGTCCATCCTTCGCCGCTACCGCGTTGACCGCGCCGAGCGCCTGCACCATGGCGGCCTTCGGGATCATGCTCATGATGTCGAAGCGGAAGCCGTCGACCTTGTACTGGTCCGCCCAGCGCACCAGGGTGTCGATCATCAGCTTCGCCATCATCGTGCGCTCGGTCGCCGTATCGGCGCAGCACGAGAAGCTTTCGACCGCACCCTTACCGTCCAGCCGCTGGTAGTACCCCGGGACCACCTGATCGAGAACGGAGTGCGGACTCTCACCGCTGGCGCTGGTGTGGTTATAGACCACGTCGAGCACCAGGCGCAGCCCCGTGGCGTGCAATGCCTGCACCATCTGCCGGAACTCGAGCACGTGCGTGAGTCCGTTGGCGGGATCCGAGGCGTAGCTCGCCTGCGGCGCGCCGTAGTGAAACGGATCGTAGCCCCAGTTGTAGCAGTCGCTCCCCTGAGCGGCGATCACGGCGAGCTCGGCCGCCGTACCGTTGCCGGTGGTCGCCGGAATGCCCGGGTTCGCGCAGCTGAGCGCATCGATCGAGGCGAAGTCGGTCGCCGGCAGCAGGTGCACGTGCGTGAGACCGGCGCCGGCCAGCGCCGCCAGGTGCTTCATGCCGTTGCTGGCGAGGTCGGTGAAGGCCAGAAATCTGCCCTGATGCGCCGAGGGCACGGTCGGGTCGTTGACCGAGAAGTCGCGCACGTGCAGCTCATAGACGACGCTGTCGGTGGGAGTCGCAGCGGTGGGCGGCAGTGCCCCCGGCCAGCCGGCGGGCGTCGCCGCGGCATCCGCGAGGTTGACGACCATGGCGCGCGTGCTGTCGCCGTTGAGTGTGACCGCGTACGGATCGCTCACGATATGGGTCACCACCGCGCCATAGCCGAGGCTGGAGGGCGCCGCGCGGCTGAAGACACGCACCGAGTAGGTGTAGTACGCGACGTTGGTCCAGGATGAATCCGCGGCGGTGTAGCTCCACACGCCGCTCGCGGGGTCCTCCGTCATGCTCGCCGTCACCGGGGTCTGCGCCGCGGCGTTGGCGTAGACGTTGAGCGTCACGGCGCTCGCGGTCGGCGCCCAGAGGCGAAAGGTCGGTGCATCGGTGACCGGATCGAAAGTCACACCGAGCGCGACGCCCGTCGCGCTCGCGCCGTACAGACTGTCCAGCACGGGTCCGAGCTGCAGCTGCGTGCCGTTGGTGGGCGTGGACCCGGAGTACTGCACGACAGCCAGCTGATCGCGCAGCAGCACGCCGGCCTGCGCCGCGGTCCCCGCCGGCACTGCGAGCGCGACCGCCCCGGCGTACTGCGGCCAGGCGGCCTGCTGGGCGGCGCTCAACGTACCGGTGGCGAGCGCCACACCGCCTGGATTGTCGGTGCCGCCGAGGTCGCTGGTGCCCGCAGCCAGGGAGCCGCTCGAGGAGTAATAGAGCCTGTAACTGTGTGCGGCGTCGGCCGCGGGCCACACGATGGTGCCGGCATCGAGCCACACCGCCTGGGCATGGCTCAGGTCGATGGTATTGCCACCGCCGCCACCACCGCCCCCGCCGCCGGCGCCGGGCGCGCCGCCGCCGACGCATGCCGAGAGCAGCAGCGCCGTCAGGCTCGCCGGGATCGGGGGTCGAGCTCCGCTCATGAGTACCGATTATCGGCGCATGCCGTGCACCGCACGACGCCGAATACGTATGCGCGCGCCGGCGAGCCCGGGTCGCCGCCCGGGTCCCGTTGCGCCTATACTCGAAGGCAGGGGGACGAGTGAGCGACGACAAGGCTCAGGGGCGTGCGCCGGCCAAGGCCACGTCATTCGACATTGCGTACCGGGCCGGCGTGTCTCAGCCGACCGTGTCGCGCGCACTGCGCGGCAGCCCGCGTGTCAGCGAGGAAACCCGCAAGCGGGTGCTCGCCGTCGCGCAGCAACTCAACTACAAGGTCGACAAGAACGCCTCCAACCTGCGCTTCCAGCGCTCGAACACGCTGGCGTTGCTGATCTTCGAGGACCCCACCTCGGACGATTCCGCGATCAACCCATTCTTCGTCTCGATGCTGGGCTCGATCACGCGCGCTTGCGCGCAGCGCGGCTACGACCTGCTGGTCTCGTTCCAGCAGCAAGCGGGCGACTGGCACGAAGAATACGAGGACACCCACAAGGCCGACGGCCTGATCCTGCTCGGCTATGGGGACTACCTCTCGTACCGCGCTCGCCTCGAGCGGCTCACCAGCCAGGGAACCCACTTCGTGCGCTGGGGCGCGGTGCAGGCCGGGCAGCCGGGCCTGTCCATCGGCTCGGACAATGCCCAGGGCGGGTACGAAGCCGCGCGTCATCTCATCGCGCTCGGTCGCCGCCGCCTGGCCTTCATCGGCGGAGCCTCGCGGGGCTGCCCGGAGTTTCTCGACCGCTATCGCGGGTTCGTGCGCGCACTGCAGGGTGCGCACCTCACGGCGACTCCCGAGCTGCAGGCGGATGCGATCACGACCGAGGAGGCCGGCTACGCGGCAACGGTCGAGCTGCTCGGGCGCGGCGTCGCCTTCGACGCGGTGGTGGGTGCGAGCGATCTGATCGCGCTCGGCGCGATGCATGCCCTGCAGGACTACGGCATCGAAGTGCCGGCGCGAGTGGCCGTCGTCGGCTTCGACGACATCCCGGCGGCGGGACTCGCGAATCCGCCGCTTACGACGATTGCACAGAACACCCGCCTCGCGGGCGAGGTGCTGGTGGACACTCTGCTGCGGCAGATCCGCGCCGAGCCCGCCGAGGGCCAGATGCTGCCGACGCGCCTCGTGGTACGCCGCTCGTGCGGAGCCAGCCCCTCGGCAAGCCCGCGTCGCCAGACGCCCGCCGCGGCCGCGCTGAAGTAACGGCTCAGCCGTGGCTGACCGTGGCGCCTGAAGCTCAGGGCGACTGCGGCTGCGGGACCCGCAGAGCCAACAGCCCCGCGACGATGAAGCTCACACCTCCGAGTGCCAGCGCGTAGATCGGTGCGCCGCCGAACAGGACACGCAGCAGAAAGCCGAGCACGCCTGCCGCCACCATCTGCGGAATCACGATGAAGACATTGAAGACGCCCATGTACAGGCCCATCTTCTGCGCCGGCACATTGTCAGAGAGCAGCGCATACGGCAGCGAAAGTACCGACGCCCATGCGAAGCCCATGCCCAGCATGCTCAGCAGCAGCCAGTCCGGGTCACGGATGACGAGGAACGAAAGCAGCGCCGCACCTCCGAGCCAGACGTTCACGAGGTGCGTCAGCCGCAGCCCGAGCCGGCGCACCATGCGCGGAATGACGGCCGCAGCCAGCGCCGCAAAGCCGTTGTACGCCGCGAACAGCACTCCGACCCAGTTGGCGCCGTGATTGAAGGCGTCGGAGTGCGGATCGGTCGCGCCGAAGTGCACCTGCGCGACCGCAGCCGTGGTGTAGATCCACATCGAGAAGAGCGCGAGCCAGGAGAAGAACTGCACCGGCGCGAGCCGCCGCATCGCCTGCGGCATGGTCGCGAGGTCG
>DASQIP010000039.1:0-15195 GCA_035631515.1 Steroidobacteraceae bacterium | reverse complement strand
AAGCTGCGCGAAGTGATCGCCACGAACAGGGAGCTCGCGCACAAGCTGGCTCAGCTCGAGCGCAAACTCGAAACTCACGACGAGGCCATCCTGGAAATTCTGGCCGCCATCCGCGAGCTGATGAGCCCTCCTCAGCCCGAGCGCCGTGGCATCGGGTTCACAGCCGATCTCGCATGAGGCAGCCGACGGACTTAGCTGCCGTCGGCTAGTCTTGGCTGGGATTTGGAGCGGGTGATGGGAATCGAACCCACGTTAGCAGCTTGGGAAGCTGCAGTTCTACCATTGAACTACACCCGCCTCGGGGTTTCGAATCTTACCCTAGTCAGAACGGATAGTTGATTCCGCTGAACACGGCGCCCCTTCCCTGGCCGTAGCCGAAATCGACGTACCCGACCACGTAGGGACTGGCGACGCCGCGCACCCCGAGGCCAATGGCGCGATGCAGGTGACCGCCGAGGCTCGAGTCGGAATCGCTGAACACCCTGCCGGCATCCACGAACGGGGCGAGCTCGAGACTGACGCGCGTGCCGAAGGCATCGAATCCGAGCACCCGCTTGCGCAACTCGACGCCGGCGGCCAGCAGGTCGCGGTCGACCCAGCGGTCGGCGCCCTCCGAGCGCAGCGGCTCGTACTCCCCCGGGATGCTGCGATCGCCGCCGAGGCTGGAGAGT
Organism: Steroidobacteraceae bacterium; assembly: GCA_035631515.1. GTDB lineage: Bacteria > Pseudomonadota > Gammaproteobacteria > Steroidobacterales > Steroidobacteraceae > 13-2-20CM-66-19. Next base: position 14,524 of record DASQIP010000039.1, on the reverse strand, counting down.
GCCCAGAAGGGCGCGCTGCCCGCGGAAGTCATGAAGCGCGCCGCGGCGTGCCAGGCGAGCGTTATATCGCGGCCCAGCTGAAGATACTGGCGCACCTCGGCGCCGAGATAGCTGTACGACACCGAGCTGCCGAGGGCACGGCTCACGAAGCCCCCGTAGAGGCTGTAGCGCGCGCCCGAGCCCGGCATGATCACCGAGTCGCGCGTGTCGTAGGTGAGGATCAGCCGCTGCTGCAGCTCGTGCCCGGCGCCGAGCCCGGGCAGCCCGGGGAAGCGTGTCTCGATCGACGGCACGGCCGGCAGCACGCCCGGCAGCACGTCGACGTAGCGCGCCCGCGCCAGGTAAGCGAGTTGCAGGCGCGGGTTGAAATTGCGCCCCACCCGGACGTCGAGCCGCGCCTGGTCGTCGAGATAGTTGGTCTGGCTCTCGATCTGCGAGTGATTACCGATGCCGTAGAAGCGCGGCACGCCGCTGCGGTCGTAGATCGCCTCCACCGACCAGCTGTAAGCGGTGGTGCGCGCCTGACCGGCGACATACGCACCGTCGAACTCGCGCTCGACGCGCTCCTTGGCCCCGCCGACCACCGACCACTGGGTGTCCGCCGACGGGAAACCGAAGATGCGCATGCGGCTGCCCCAGCCGAAGTACTCGCTGTGGATGACGTCCGGGGCGATGATCCGCTCGATCTGGTCTTCGCGGTTGGTGTACAGCCACGTCGGGATCAGGCCGAGCGTCGTGCCGCTGTAGGGATCGGTGTCGATCTCGGGAATCGGGATGAAGGGAGCCGTCGCCGGGTTGAGCCAGCGCCCGAGGCCGGTCGGCCGCGCCGGCGCGGCCGGCGCCGCAGGCTCGGGCAGCGCTGTGGCCTCGGAGGCCGGCGCAACGCCCGCGGCGGGTGCAGCGGCGTGCGCCGCCGCCACGCTGAGCGACGCGAGCAGCGCCAGTTCGCAGGCGCCGGACGAAAACACACTCGAGCGGCGCCGACGCATGCTGTCTCAGGTCAGTGCGCCGGGTTCCAGCGGTAGGTGCCTTCGATGCCGAAGGTGCGCGGCGCGCCGGGAATGTTCCATGCGATGGTCGGCGTCGGCACCGGCAGTCCGCCGGGTCCGGCCGCGAACGCCTCGACCGTACCGCCGGTATAGGCGTAGCGCTGGTCGGTGAGGTTGTCGCCGAACAAGGCCAGCTCCCAGCTGCGCGAGGGGCTCGTGAGCGCCACGCGCCCGTTCAGCGTGCCGTAGGAGGGCTGGAAGTTGAAATCATTGATCACGTTGAACTGGATCTTGTCCTGCCAGGCGTAGTCGGCGCGCAGCGTGAGGTTACCGGCTGCGGTCGGGATCTCGCAGATGGCGGCCAGCGAGGCCTGGTAGCGCGGCGTCTGATAGAAGTCGTTGCCGGAGAGGTCCGCCACCGGGCCGCCGGGCACCGGCTGGTAGAGGAAGCTCTGATAGCGCGCGTCGGTGTAACCGAGCGAGCCCTGCAGCGACAGCCGACTCATCGGCCGCCAGCGGCTCTCGAGCTCCGCGCCGCTGATGCGCGCGCGTCCCGCGTTGGTGACCAGCGTCGCCGGCGTGCCGTTGACGAGCTCGGCCAGCAGGCGCTGCATGTCGTCGTACTTGCCGTAGAACACGTCGCCGTTCACGACCAGCGTGCCGCCGAGCAGGTTGGCCTTGACGCCGAGCTCGAAGTCGGTGAGCTGCTCGGGGCGGAACGGCTGGTCCTGGGGCGAGGACACCGGCGCGTTCCACCCACCGGAGCGCTGGCTGCGCCCGGCGCGTGCGTAAGCGTCCAGCTCCGGGGTGATGCGGTAGCGCGTCGAGAGCTCCCACGACCAGAAGGCGTAGCCGACGCTCTCCGCGATCGGCGGACACGGCCCCGGACCTGCGCCCGTGACGGTGCAGCTCTGCACGGGCACGGGGCCGGGAACGATGACGTAGTCGTTCTCCGCGAGATCGCGCCGGTCCTCGGTGCGCCGCAGGCCGGCGGCCACGAACCAGTCCGGCAGCAGCTGATACTCCCCGTGCAGGTACGCAGCGACCGAGCGGTTCATCACCGAGTTCTGCTCGTATACCGGCAGCGGGCTGAAGAACGGCGTGAGATCGAGGGCGCCGCCGGTCAGGGCTGCGACCTGGCCGAGCGCCGTCAGGAACTGCTGCGACGCCGGGGCCTGCACCGAGGGTGCGCTGCCGTCGTCGCGGAACCAATAGAGTCCGCCGACCCAGTCCAGCCGCCCGCCGAACGCCCGGTCGTTCAACTGCAGCTCCGCGCTCTTCTGGTTCGAGGTGTTGACGAGAGTCGAGTCGGCGAGCGGCAGCGTGGAGGCGTCCACGTCGAGCGCGGTGCTGGCATCGAGGTGCCGATAGCCCAGGATGAGCTTGAGGGCCGCGCCCTCCGCCAGCGCATGCGTCGCGGTGAGCTGCACACTGTCGGTAGCGGCGCGGTCGCGCGCGGGAAAGTTGCCATCCGTCTGGTAGGGGCCGGTGGGGAACGAGACGGTCGGGATTCCCGGGATCGCCGCAAATGGCGCCAGCGCTGCCCCGAGCTGCGCCACCAGCGTGCCGGGCGCGGGCCCGGCGAGCGGATGCAGGATGGCGCCGGCCTCGCTGGCCTCGAAGCGCTCATAGCTGAAGTAGACGTCGGTAGCCGCGTCCGGTTTCCACAGGGCGCCGAGGCGCGCCTGATAGCGGTGCTGGTTCCCGAGATTGCTCTGCCCCGACGAGTCGCTCGAGCCGTAGCCGTTGTGATCGTTGCTCTGGAACGCAAAGCGCAGCCCGAAGGCATCGCTCAGCGGCACGTTGCCGATGGCGCGCGTCATGAGCTCGGAGTAATCGCCCACCGAGCTCGCGAACTCGGCCGACGCAGATGCGAGGTCCGGGCGATGCGTGAGCAGCAGGATCGAGCCGCCGGTGTTGTTACGGCCGAACAGCGTCCCCTGCGAGCCGCGCAGCACCTCGACCGAGTCGATGTCGAGCAGTGTCATCATCGCGCCCTGGCCGTTGGCGACGTACACCCCGTCGACGTACAGGCCCACCGCGGGATCGAACACGATCGCCGAGCGATTGACGGTCTGCCCGCGCATCGTCACATCGAGTGCCGACACCGACTGCGGCGACGAGTACATGTGCACGTTGGGTACGTCGCGCCCGACGTCGTCGAGCAGTACCGCGGACGCCTCGCGCAGCTCCTCCCCGGTACGCACGCTGATGGCGAGCGGGGTGTCCTCGACCGGCTCGGCACGGCGCCGCGCGTAGACGATGATCTCGTGCAGCGGTGCGGTGTCGGCCGCAGGGGGGGCGGGCGCCGCCGCCTCGTCGGCCGGCACGCCGCGCATCGCACCCAGCATCGCTGCGAACGCGAGCCACGCGGCGGCAGGACATGGACGCCGCGGCCTGCGCGCGGGCTCTCGCAACTGTGGTTGGTTCATGTTCGGGCGACCCTCCGGCGGCGAGAATGTAACAGATTGTCCCATTCTATAATCATGACAACGTATCCCCGATCCGAGCGAAGGCGTATCCATGAATTCAGCAGCGGTCCGGCCGGTCGAGCGCGCGGTGTGCGTCTACTGCGCCTCGAGCCGCTCCTCGCATCCTGACTACCGCACGGCTGCCTATCGCCTGGGCGAGGTGCTCGCGGCGTCGGGGCTCGGCATCGTCTACGGCGGCGGCGCGGTCGGCTCCATGGGCGCGCTCGCCGACGGGGCGCTCGCGAGCGGAGGCCGTGTCGTCGGCATCCTGCCGCGCTTCATGGCCGACCTCGAATGGGGGCACCGGGGACTCACCGAGCTCGAGCTCGTGGAGGACCTGCGCGTCCGCAAGCACCTGATGCTGACGAGGAGCGACGCCGCCATCGCGCTCCCGGGCGGCTCGGGCACGCTCGAGGAGCTGCTCGAGGCGATAACGTTGAAGCGCCTCGGCCTGTACCTCAAGCCCATCGTGCTGGTAAACACGCGCGGGTTCTTCGCGCCGCTGCTCACGCTCCTCGGCCACGCGGTCGAGGAGCGCTTCATGGACCGCCGGCATCTCGACATGTGGCAGGTGGTCGAACAGCCCGAGGAGGTTCCGGCGGCGCTCGCCGCGGCGCCCGCCTGGGGCCCCGAAGCCCGCAGCTTCGCCGCGCTCTGACGACAGCGTCAGGCGCGCGCGCCGCGTGGGCTCGAGGAACCGGCGGCGGGTCAGCGCCGCGCCGCGCTCGGCTCCGCTGCATGACCCGAGCCTGAAGCGCGGCTGGCTTCCTCGGGGTAGCGCACGTACATGGCTCAACTGCCCGCGGGCTTCGGCGCGGCGAGCGCCGTCGCCGCCTGGTGGATGGCGGCGCGAATGCGCACGTAAGTGCCGCAGCGGCAGATGTTGCCGGACATGGCCGAGTCGATGTCCGCATCGCTCGGCTGCGGATTGCTGCCGAGCAGCGCCGCGGCCGACATGATCTGCCCGCTCTGGCAATAGCCGCATTGCGGCACGTCGAGCGCGATCCAGGCCTGCTGCACCGCCTGGCCGGCGGCGGTCGCGAGGCCCTCGATGGTGGTGACGCTCTTGCCGGCAACGACCGATACCGGCGTCACGCACGAGCGCGTCGGCTGGCCGTCGATGTGCACCGTGCAGGCGCCGCACAGCGCCATGCCGCAGCCGAACTTGGTGCCGGTCAGCTCCAGGTGATCGCGGATCGCCCAGAGGAGCGGCATCTCGGGATCGACGTCGAGCTCGCGGCTCTCACCGTTCACGGTCAGCTTGATCGACATGGGAACACCTCCGCTCGGAATCGACGATCTGGCACGCGCAGGGCGGACCGGCCATCCCCCGTTCGAGAGATTAACCGACTTTAATCATTCGCCCACCGGGGGAGAACCTCGCGGGGACTAAGGTGGGACTATGGGCGCCTCACTGCCTCTGCGGGCAAGGATCCGCCGCGGGCGGGTCGCAGGCTGGCGAGCGCTCGCCGGGCTCGGATGCGGCGCGCTGCTCGCGGCGGCCTGCAGCCTCGGGCCCCGTTACCACAAGCCCGACATCGCCGCTCCCGATCACTGGGTGACGGCGGGCGCTCCCGCGGCGCCCGAATGGCCCTCCGCCGACTGGTGGCGCGGCTTCAATTCGCCCGAGCTCGACGCCTTCATCGCGCAGGCGCAGGGCGCCAACGACGACCTGCGGGCGGCGATCGCGCGCGTCGAAGAGGCCGATGCCCAGCGGCGCGTCGCGCTCGCGCCGCTTCTGCCCGCGCTGTCGGCGGGCGCCACCGCGACCCGCGCGCGCCAGGCCCTGCCGGGCACCGGGGCGCCGCAGACCCTCAAGCTCTTCAATCCGGTGCTCAGCGCGAGCTATGAGCTCGACTTCTGGGGCAAAGGCCGCGCGGGCTACACGGCGGCGGCGGCGGCGGCGCGGGCCAGCCGCTACGACCGCACCACCGTCGAGCTCAGCGTGCTCGCCGGGGTAGCGACCACTTACTTCCAGGTACTCGAGCTGCGCGACCGCGTGAGCATCGCCGGGAAGAATCTCGACAACGCACGGCAGGTACTGCACGGGCTCGAGCTCGAGCAGCGCGCCGGCGTCGCCAACGCGCTCGATGTGGCGCAGCAGCAGACCGTCGTCGACACCGTCGATGCCTCCATCCCGCCGCTCAGGCAGCAGCTGCGCCAGAGCGAGGACGCGCTCGCGATACTCCTCGGCAGCACGCCCGAAGCGCTCGACGTCACGCGCGGCACGCTCGATGAGCTCGGCGAGCCCCTGGTGCGGCCGGGCCTGCCGTCGGAGCTGCTCGCGCGCCGCCCCGACGTCGCGGCAGCCGAGGCGCAGCTCATCGCGGCGAATGCCAACATCGCCGCCGCCCGGGCCGCCTTTCTCCCCAGCATCCCGCTCACTGCCAGCGGCGGCTACGTCAGCTCCGCGCTCGCCGGGCTCCTCGCTCCTGCCAACCGCGTCTGGTCGCTCACCGGCGGCCTCACGCAGCCGATCTTCCAGGGAGGAGCGCTCGCCGGACAGTACCGCTACACCCAGGCCCGCTACCGCGAGCTCCTGGCCGGCTACCACAAGGCGGTGATCGCGGCGCTTGCCAACGTCGAGGACGCGCTGATCGCAGTCCATGAGACCTCCGACCAGGTCGCGCGGCAGCGCGCGGCCACCGAGCAGGCGCGGCGTGCGTACCGCTTCGCCCAGGCGCAGATGCACGCCGGCACGATCAGCGTACTCACGCTCCTCAACACCGAGACCACGCTGTTCGCCGCCGAGGACGCGCTGGCGCAGGCGAAGTATGCGCGCCTCTCGGCGCTGGTCTCGCTCTACCAGGCATTGGGCGGCGGCTGGCAGGAGGGCGCGCCCGCATGAAGCTGCGGCCGCGCGGCCCGAGGCTCGTGGGCGCTGCCGCAGCGCTCATCGTGGTCGCGGTACTCGCCTGGCACTGGGTCGCGGGATGGCTCAGTCCTCCGGTCGCGCCGCGGCCCACCGCGGTCGCCGTGGACGTCGAGACGGTGCGGCGTGCCGACGTACCGGTGTACCTGGAAGGACTCGGCACCGTACAGGCTTTCTATACCGTCACCATCACGGCGCGCGTCGACGGCCAGATACAGAGAGTGGCCTTCAGGGAAGGGCAGCACGTGCGCAAGGGCGACCTGTTGGTGCAGATCGACCCGCGCCCCTACCAGGCAGCGCTCGGCGTCGCCATTGCAACGCGCGACAAGGACCAGGCGTTGCTCGCGAACGCGCGGCTCGACATGGAGCGCTATGAGCAGCTCGCCCCGGAGGACCTCGCCAGCAAGCAGACCGTCGACACGCAGCGGGCGCTCATCACGCAGCTCACCGCCCAGGTGAAGGGCGACGCGGCGGCCGTCGACAATGCCCGCACGCAGCTCGACTACACGACCATCACCTCACCGATCGAGGGCCGCACCGGCATCCGCCGGGTCGACCCCGGCAACATCGTCCACGCCTCCGACACCGCCGGCATGGTGGTGGTCACGCAGCTCGAGCCGATCGCAGTCATGTTGAGCCTCCCCGAGGAGAGCTTCGGCGAGCTGAGCACGGCGCTGCGGCGCGGACCGGTCACGGCCACCGCGCTGTCGCGCGACGACCGGAACGTGCTCGATACCGGCACGGTCGAGCTCATCGACAACCAGATCGATCAGACCACCGGCACCATCCGCGTCAAGGCGATCCTGCCCAACCGCGAGCAGCGGCTCTGGCCCGGACAGTTCGTGAACGTGCGCCTGCTCACGCAGACCCGCCACCAGGTGCTGACCATCCCCGCAACCGCGCTCGAGCGCGGGCCCGACGGCACCTTCACCTACGTGGTGCAGCCCGACTCCACCGTCGCGGTGGCGCCGCTCACGGTCGGCGAGCAGACCGGGGACATCGTCGTGGTCGAGCAGGGCGTCGGCGCGGGACAGCAGGTCGTGACCAGCAATCAGTACCGCCTGCAGCCCGGCGCGCTGGTGCGCGCCAATGCGCCCGAGGCGGCCCGGGTGCAGGGCGCGCGAGTGCTGAAGCCCTCATCGTGAACATCTCCCGGCCCTTCATCGAGCGCCCGGTCGCCACCACGCTGCTGATGGCGGGCCTCGCGCTCACGGGCCTTGCCGCCTTTCCCTTCCTGCCGGTGGCGCCGCTCCCGCAGGTCGACTTCCCGACCATCCTGGTGAGCGCGCAGCTGCCGGGTGCGAGCCCGGAGATCATGGCCTCCTCCGTCGCGCAGCCGCTCGAGACCCAATTCGCGCAGATTCCCGGTGTCGCGCAGATGACCTCGACCAGCGTGCTCGGCGGCACGCAGATCACGCTGCAGTTCGAGCTCGACCGTAACATCGATGCGGCGGCGGGCGACGTCCAGTCGGCCATCAACGCCGCCGGCGGCCAGCTGCCGAAGAACCTGCCCTCGCCGCCCTCCTACCGCAAGTACAACCCGGCCGACTACTCGATCATCATCTACGCGGTGCACTCGGACGTGCTGCCGATGACCGAGGTCGACAATTACGCCGAGACGGTGATCGCTCAGCAGCTCTCGCAGCTGCCGGGCATCGCCAACGTGGGCGTCGGCGGCCAGCAAAGACCGGCGGTGCGCATCCAGGTCGACCCGGTGAAGCTCGCCGCCGTGGGCCTGCAGCTCGAAGACGTCGCCAGCCTGATCACCACCGCGAGCGTCGACTCGCCTCAGGGCGCGATCACCGGCGCGCACCACAACTACACCATCTACGACAACGACCAGCTGCTCAAGGCCGCGCCCTGGAACGACGTGATCGTCGCCTACCGGAACGGCGCGCCGATCCGCATCCGCGACATCGGAGCGGCCATCGACGGTCCGGAGAACAGCCAGTCGGTCGCCTTCCAGAACGGCCGCACCGGGGTGCTGCTGTTCATCCACAAGCTCCCCGGCAGCAACGTGATCGACGACGTGCGGGAAGTGAAGGCGGCTCTGCCGCACATCATGACCTCAGTACCCCCGTCGCTGAAGCTCGATCAGGTGATCGACCGCACGGTCACCATCCAGGCGTCGGTGCGCGACGTGGAGCTGACGTTGCTGCTCGCGATCAGCCTGGTGGTGATGGTGATCTTCCTGTTCCTGAGGAACTTCTGGGCCACCGCGATTCCGGGGCTGACCGTGCCGCTCGCGCTGCTCGGCACCGCGGCGTTGATGTACCTGATCGGTTACAGCCTCGACAACCTCTCGCTCATGGCCCTCACCATCGCGGTCGGCTTCGTGGTCGACGATGCCATCGTGATGCTCGAGAACATCTACCGGCACATCGAGGCGGGGATGGCGCCCCGCGATGCGGCCATCAAGGGCGCGGGCGAGATCGGCTTCACGATCCTCTCCATCAGCATCTCGCTGGTGGCGGTGTTCATCCCGCTGCTGCTGATGAGCGGGCTCGTCGGCCGGCTGTTCCATGAGTTCGCGGTCACGGTGACCATGACCATCGCGGTGTCGGCGGTGGTGGCACTCACGCTCTCGCCGATGATGGGCGCGCTGTTCCTGCGCGACGAGCGGCGCGTCAGCCACGGGCGGCTCTACCTGGCGCTCGAGCGCGGCTTTGAGTGGCTGTTCGGGCACTACACGCGCGGGCTCGACTTCGTGCTGCGCCACCAGCGCGAAACGCTGCTCACCTTCCTCGCCACGGTGGCGACCGCCGTGCTGCTCTACGTCGTGATCCCCAAGGGCTTCTTCCCGCAGCAGGACACCGGGGTTCTCGCCGGGGTCACCGATGCGCCGCAGGACGTATCCTTCGAGGCGATGGTGACCCTCGAGCGCCGCCTCATGAAAGTCATCGGCGAGGATCCGGCGGTCGCGGGCTGGGCCGCCTTCGTCGGCGGCGGCGGCCCGCTCAATAACGGCTTCGTGTTCCTCGGGCTCAAGCCGCGCGATGAGCGCGATGCGACCGCCGATCAGGTGGTCGCACGGCTGCGCAGGAAGGTCGCCGCGGTGCCGGGCGGCACGGTGTTCCTGCAGGCTGCACAGGACCTGAACGTCGGCGGGCGGCCCTCGCGCACCCAGTATCAGTACACGCTGCAGGACGCCGACATCGCTGAGCTGAACCAGTGGGCACCGCGCCTGCTCGCGGAGCTGAAGAAGCTGCCGCAGCTCACCGACGTCGCCTCCGATCAGCAGTCCTCCAGCACCAAGCTCTCGCTCGTCATCGACCGCGACCAGGCGGCGCGCTTCGGCATCCAGCCGGCGCTCATCGACAACACGCTCTATGACGCCTTCGGCCAGCGCCAGGTGACCCAGTACTTCACGCAGCTCGCGAGCTACCACGTGGTACTCGAGGTGAGCCCCAGGTTCCTCGGCCAGCCCGACACTCTCAACAGGATCTACATCAAGTCGCCCACTACCGGGCAGCAGGTGCCGCTGTCGGCGTTCACCCGCTTCGATACCACGCACACCAGCTACCTCTCGATCAACCATCAGGGGCAGTTCCCGGCGGTGACGCTGTCCTTCAACCTGGCGCCGCGCGCCGCGCTCGGGGACGCCGTGAAGGCGATCGAGAAGACGACCGCATCGATCCACATGCCGGCCGCGATCTCCGGAACCTTCCAGGGCACCGCGCAGGCCTTTCAGGCGTCGCTGAAGACGGCGCCGCTTCTGATCGTGGCGGCGTTGCTGGTGGTGTACGTCATCCTCGGCGTGCTCTACGAGAGCTACATCCACCCGCTCACCATCCTGTCCACGCTCCCCTCGGCCGGCGTCGGGGCGCTGCTGATGCTGATGCTGTTTCACTTCGATCTGTCGGTGGTCGGGCTGATCGGCATCATCCTGCTGATCGGCATCGTGAAGAAGAACGGCATCATGATGGTGGACTTCGCGCTGCACGCCGAGCGCAACGAGGGACTCGAGCCGCAGGCGGCGATCCGCAAGGCGTGCCTGCTGCGTTTCCGCCCGATCATGATGACCACCATGGCGGCGATCCTCGGGGCGCTGCCGCTCATGCTCGGCCGCGGCACCGGCTCGGAGCTGCGCCAGCCGCTCGGCTATACAATGGTCGGAGGTCTGGTGTTGAGCCAGATGCTGACGCTGTTCACGACACCGGTGGTGTATCTGTATCTCGATCGCCTCTCCGTGCGCTGGGCGCGCAAGCACCCGGCGCACGCGGGCGCACCCCACGACCTGCCGGTGCCCGGCGCCGCAGGAGGTTAGCGCGGTGAAGATCCTGCTCGTCGAGGACAACGAACGGGTCACGCGCTTCGTCACCAAGGGCCTGCGCGAGGCCGGCCACACCGTCGAGCACGCCGGCAGCGGCCGTGACGGCCTGTTCCTCGCGGCCAGCGAGCCCCACGACGTCATCGTCATGGACCGGATGCTGCCAGGCAACATCGACGGGCTCGGCATCATCGAGGCGCTGCGCAAGGCCGGCAACCGCACGCCGATCCTGATCCTCTCGGCGCTCGATGCGGTCGATGAGCGCATCAAGGGACTGCGCGCCGGCGGCGACGACTACCTCACCAAGCCGTTCGCCTTCGGCGAGCTCCTGGCGCGGGTCGATGCACTCGGCCGGCGCAGGTCCGGGGGCGACGCCGAGCGCACGCTCCAGGTCGGCGACCTGCGCATGGATCTGCTGTCGCGCCGCGTGACCCGCGGCAACCGCGCCATCGTGCTGCAGCCGCGCGAGTTCAAGCTGCTCGAGTACCTGATGCGCCACGCCAACCAGGTGGTGACGCGCACCATGCTGCTCGAAGGGGTGTGGGAATATAACTTCGACCCCCAGACCAACGTAGTCGACGTCCATATCTCCAAGCTCCGCCAGAAGATCGAGCTCGACACGGAGCGGCCGCTGGTGCGCACGGTGCGCAACGCCGGTTACATGCTCACCGACGATGAATAGGCTGATCCGCTCCTCGCCGGTCACCTGGGCGCTCGGCTTCCTGCTGCTCGGGCTCGCCGCGCTGGTCGCCTTCGCGGTGCTGCTGTGGTACGCGTGGAACGTCAGCATCTTCTCCGGACGCGAGGAGATCCTGCACGCCGATGCGCAGCACCTCGCGGACGTGTTCGCGCGCGAGGGCTCCGCGGGACTCACCGCGCACATCGAGGCGCGCCTGCGGCTGCAGATCGTCGGCGAGCGCACGCTGCTCCTGACCGACGCCGCCTATCGGCCGCTCGCCGGCAACCTCGCCGCCTGGCCGCGCGAGCTTCCCGACGGCGCGGGCAGCCACGCGGTGATGGTGGACCAGCTCGCCGGACAGCCGGTGCACACCCTGCTGCTGCGCACTACCCTCCCCGGGGGCTACCACCTGCTGGTCGGCCGCGACCTCGGCTTCTACCTGCCGCTCGAGCGCAAGTTCGCCTGGGGCCTGACCGCCGCGGTGACCTTCCTGTTCGTGGTGGGCGTGGCGGGCGCCATTCTCATCCGCCGGCAGCTGCTGGCGCGCGTGCAGGGCATGCGCACCACGGTGTCGGCCATCATGGCGGGCGACCTGCGCCGGCGGCTGCCGGCTTCGGGGTCGGACGACGAGCTCGACACTCTCTCGCAGACCATCAACGGCATGCTCGATCACATCGAGCGCCTCATCCACGGCATCCGCGACGTCTCCAACTCCATCGCGCACGACCTGCGCACCCCGCTCACCGAGCTGCGCGCGCGCCTCGAGGAGCTGACGCTCACGCGTCCGGCGCCCGCAGAGACGTTCGCCGGAATCGAGGCGGCGGTCGCCGACGTCGACCGGGTGATGCGTATCTTCGCCGCCCTGCTGCGGCTCGCCGAGCTCGATACCGGCGCGCGCCGCTCCGGCTTCGTGCAGGTGGACGCCGCGCGTGTCGCGGCCGAGGTGGTCGAGTTCTACGAGCCGGCCGCCGAGCAGAAGGGCGTCGCCTTCTCGTTCCAGTCCGCCGGGGTCGCGCCGGTGGCCGGCGACCCGGTGCTGCTCGCGCAGGCGGTGAGCAACCTCATCGACAATTCGCTGAAGTGCGTGCCGGAGCGCGGCGCCATCCGCGTACGCGTCGACAGGCGCGACGACGGCTCGGTCGCGATCGAGGTGGCCGACAACGGTCCCGGCATCGCCGCGGCCGACAAACCGAAGGTCACCGAGCGCTTCTTCCGCGGCGACGCGAGCCGCGGTACCCCGGGCGTCGGTCTCGGCCTCTCGATCGTCGATGCCGTGGCCAGGCTCCACGGCGGCGTGCTCGAGCTGCTCGACAACCATCCGGGCCTCAGGGCCCAGATGGTGCTGCCGGTCACAGACGGTCGGTCGAGTCGATGAAGTCGTCCAGATCCTTCTTCATCCGGGCGATCGAGGCGGGGTTCACGTACATCATGTGCCCGGCCTCGTAGTACTTCATCGAGATGCGCGCGCTCGCCGAGGGCGGGACGCCGAGGTGGGCCATCATGTACTCGGTCGCCGAGAACGGCGTGGCGAGATCGTAGAGGCCGTTCAGCACCAGCACCTTCAGGTTCTGGTCCTGCACCAGCGCCTGGGCCAGATCGACCCCCGAGTTCACGATCGGCTGCTCGCCGTTGTCGGTCTTGTGCGTGAACTTCCATTTCTCGCCGATGCCGAAATTGGTGGTGTAGTAGGTCTTGCCCTGCCCGAACTTGAGCTCGCCGTGGTAGTAATCGAGGAACGCCGCGCTGAAGGCCGCGCCGATGGCGGCTGACTGCGGATCGTAATCCGCCTCCTTGGCGAGCGGATCCTGCGTGGGTCCGACGAATCGGCCGTCGAGCCGGCCGATGGTCTTGCGCTCGTTCTTCAGCAGCTCGTGGGCGAACATGATCTCGGAGACCCTCAGGTTTGCGAACTTGAGGTATTCGCTCGAGAGGCCGGTGTACTCGTGCAGCTGGCCCGCGACCGCATCGCGCTCGGCATCGCTCAGGCCACCCCCCTTGAGCAGCGCGGCGGCGTACGGGCCCGCGGCATAAGCGCGTACCTCCGTGAGCAAGGGCTCGAGCGCGGACCGCTCGTGCGGCAGGGCCTTGTGGTACCAGGCCACGGCGGCGTAGCCCGGCAGGTACACCGAGTAGGGCCGGTCGTTACCGGGAAGCTCGGCGAAGATCGCCTCGATGTCGGTCGCTACCGACACCAGAATCAGGCCGTTGAACTCGAGCGAGCGGCGCGTGCGCAGGTAGTTGACAATCGCGGCCCCGCGCGTCGTGCCGTAGCTCTCCCCGAGCAGATACTTCGGCGAGGTCCAGCGGTTGTTGTCACTCACGTACTGGGCGATGAAGCGGCTGATGGAGTCGATGTCCGGGTCGACGCCGAAGAACTCATCGTCCTTGTGGTTACAGACCGCGTGGCTGAGCCCGGTGCCCACCGGATCAATCATGACGAGATCGCTCTTGTCGATGAGACCGTACTGGTTTTCGACCGTGCGGTAGGGCGCGCTCGGCGTCGGCGTGGGATCGGAGACCACGACGCGCTTCGGTCCGAGCACTCCCATGTGCAGCCAGAGCGAGGAGGAGCCGGGCCCGCCGTTGAACGCGAAGGTGACCGGTCGCAGCTCGCCCTCCTTGCCGCCCTTCCTGGTATAGGCCACATAGCCCATGCTCGCGATGGGCCTGTCCTCGTCGTCGCGAACGATGAGGGTGCCGGCAGTGGCGCTGTAGTCGAAGGACCTGGCCCCGGCAGCGAAGTGATGCTCGGTGACCGAGCTCTGCGCGAGGGGGAGCCGCTTCCATTCGTCCTTGAGATCCCCCTTGACGTCGATGTGGCAGAGGCGCATCAGCGTCGCCGCATCGCTCGCCGGCTCACCCTGCGACTCGGCCGCCTTGCCGCCCCCCTTGTCGGCCCCGGCTTTGGCGTCCTGCGCCGTCGCGGCGCCCCACGTTCCGACCAGGGCCAGGAGGCCCAACACTGCGCTCCTCAACATCTCATCCTCCCCGCTTTTTTGCCTGCCAGGCGTTTGGGTAAAGCCGCGCGGGCTTATACCACGGCCGCCGCCCTGACGCCCCAGCGCCTCATCGCGCGGTAAGCCTCGCTTCGCCTCGGTAAGATCGCCGCCATGCCCGACACCGCACATCCGCGCTCGATCCGCTCGTTCGTCACGCGTGCCGGGCGCATCACTGCGGCGCAGCAGCGCGCGCTCGAGACGCTGTGGCCGCAGTACGGGCTCGACTACCGGGAGGAGCCGCTCG